>NZ_PDJU01000011.1 GCF_004116455.1 Arcobacter sp. F155 | reverse complement strand
GAAAATACTTCCCTATTATTTTTGCTTGCAGTTTTAAAGCATAGATCATTACTATTAGGAATATAAACACTATTCCCATACCTAATGCCATAAACTTTACTGCTTCCGCAATTAAGTTTGTTTCCATGTTTTTCCTCTAGTTCAATTTAGATAATCTATTGTAATGAAATAATAAAACTTTTTCTTCTTCTTTTGTGCTAATTTTATTGTTCAACCGTGCTATTTTTTTAGTTTAATAGTGCTACAATGGTTACCATGAAAAAAGAAACATTGGAAAAAAGAACTAGAATTGCAAATGATATTCTTTACTACATCTACACTCATATCGACACTCACATAGATATTGAGGAACTAAGTTATGACTTACAAATTAGTAAATTTCATATGCATAGAATCTTTAAAGAAGCTTTTGGAAAAAACATCTATGAAAGCATAAAGTCAATTAGATTACAAAAAGCTGCAAACCTATTGCTTACAAATAGATACTCTACGATTTCGGATATTGCAAACTCTTGTGGCTATAGTTCTCAGTCTTCATTTATTAAAGCTTTTAAAAACAGATTTGACTTTTCTCCTAAAGAGTGGAGAAACAATGGATACAAAGAGTATTCAAATAAGATTTTAGAAGAATCAGAGTTTGCGTTAAAATCAACTGCTGATTTTTCAAACTTAGAACCCAAGATAGTTAAGATGCCTTATTTAGAGAGTTATTATATAAGAAATAAAGGCTACAACGTAAATATTAAACAGACCTGGCAAAAACTTCAAACTTGGATTTTAAGCTCTGATATAAAAGAGTATAAACAAATTGCCCTACTTCATGATAATCCAACAATTACTCACTTAAATGAGTGCCAATATATTGCTTGTGTAAAAACCGATGCATATAATGAAAAGCTTCCTAAGTTTAAAATTGCTAAAGGAGTTTATGCAAAATTTGATTTAGTAGGTAACCATGGGGATATGCTGAAATTTATTCACTGGGTTTATCATGAGTGGTTATTAAAAAGTGGATATGAAACAACAACTAAACCATCATACGCTGTATATAAAAAGAATAATTTCTTAAGCGATGATGATAAGTTTGAGCTAAGTTTTTATGTATCTGTTAAGTTTTAAGCCGATAGTGAATCAAGTTTACCTTGAATATACTTTTTCACATCGTTGTAATTAATTGTTTCTTTGAAATCATCAAATTTACAACCGCTAGCATTAACATGGCCTCCGCCATTTGCTAGTTTTTGAGCTATTAGAGAAACATCAACTTTTCCATCTGCACGGAATGAAGTATTTCCTTTTTTACTAATATCAATAAAAAAGTCAAAATCTGGATTTGCTTTTAAAAATGCATTTGCAGGAATAGAAATAGAACCTAAAGTATAAGTCAATAAACCTTTATGTCCTTTGTAAGTTACAGTTAACTCATCTTTTAGTCCCTCTAAAGAGTGAACTAAATATTTTGCAGCAAGGTTATCTATTGTATCATCAATTCCATCTTGTTTTAGAAACTCTTTTTTTAAGCTATGAATACTATCATCTAAAAGAATATTTCCATTCTCTTTTTCTAGAAAACTTGATGCTTCTTTTAATAAATGAAGTCTAAACTCTCTATTTAAATCAGCAAATAAAACATTGTTTATTTCTCTTACTTTACTAATCATTGTAAGTAATACTTTTCCAAATTCAAAGTTTTGAGTTTCATGGTCTAACCAAATATCAATTGCATTTACACTATCAATTAATGGTTTTAACCACTTTCTAGTCTCTTCATCAAAAGCATCATATGTTTCAAGCATATAATCATAAGTGATTTTTGCAGCACATCTTTTTATGTCTAAATAATACCAGTCATATTTTGCTGCACTTTTTTCACCAGTTGCATGATGATCTAATAATTGTAGCTTGATGTTATATCCATCAGCAGTTAAAGCCTCAATACTTTTGTTTAAGTCCTTAGCTTCTTGAAGTGTTAAATTTAAATCTGTAATTAAAAAAAGAATCTCTTCATCTTTTAAAGCTTCTATCTCTTCTAAAATCTTTTTAAGTGAAAGTTTTACCTCTAAACCATAATTAGCGTTATAGAAAAAACCTTCTTTGAAGTACTCTTTTGTGATTAATTGACAGCTAAATCCATCTAAATCTGTATGAGATAAATGAAAAAGCTTCATGTAGCAATGTCCTTTAATGTAAGACTTCCTAAAAAGTCATTTATTTTGCCTTGTAGATTATTTAATAATGGCCAAACGCTACATGCATTTGCAATATCTTGAGGACATGATGTAACAGAAGGAGAACATTCAAATACCGATGGTATCTTTTCCTCTGCAACTGTTGTAATCTCTAAAATAGTGATTTCATCATAAGGTTTTTTTAAAACAAAACCTCCATTAACTCCCCTTTGAGAAAGTACAATATTGTTTTTTGCAAGGTTTTGCATTATTTTGGCTAAAAAAGATTTAGGAATATTTAATTCTTTTGATAAAACATCAACATTCTTTGGGCTATCACTTTTTGCAATAGAAATCAAAGAAAGTAAAGCATATTCGCTCTTTTTAGTTAGTAACATTTTTTCCCTAATAATATTTTTCTAAATATTCTACAAGAAGATTTATTAATCTTTATTATTAATAAAAACTAATTTATATTCTTATGTTTAATTCAAAAAAAAAGGTTGCAAGAAATCTTGCAACCTTTTTTACTCTTTTAAAAGCTATAAATTACTTAGCTCTGATTCCTAAGTCTGCAATTAATGAAGTGAATCTTGAATAATCAGTTTTTCTTAAATATGCTAAAAGTCTTTTTCTTTTACCAACCATTTTTAAAAGACCTAATCTTGATGAGTGATCTTTTTTGTTTGTTTTTAAGTGCTCAGTTAATACTTTGATTTGCTCTGTTAAAAGTGCAATTTGTACTTCTGCTGAACCTGTATCGTTATCTTCTCTTCTGTATTTTGCAATAATTTCTGCTTTTACGTCCTGATCTAAAGCCATAATGACCTCCTAATAGGTATATTATCTCACTTTTATAAAGTGGAACCGGATTTTATCTTAAACTATATTAATCTTTCTTTAAGGAAAAAACTAATTTTCTATAAATCTTAGTTAAATTTAAACAAAGTAAACTATAATACGCAAACACAAAGAAAAGGTCATCAAATGCAATCACTGAAACTAAATTTAGATAAAGCCTACTCATACAAACTTTTTATGCTTGTTGCATTCTCACTATTTGCATCAGTAATGTATCAAGGTCATATTCAACAAGGTGGAATCTACTCTATTCTTTTTTTTGCTGCACTTGCATTATGTGCTTTTCAAATTGCTTCTACTGTTTATGTAACATTTATAAAAAGAACTATTGAAATAAATATTGATGATACATTTATTTCTTGGCACTTTAGCGACAATAATAAAAACAATAAAGAAGAGAAAATTAAACTAGAAGATATTAAAGATATTAAAACAGAAATAAATTATCTACTTGGAAACTTCTACTCATCTTTTCAAGTTACATTTTTATTAAAAGATAACTCAGAAATAGTTTTAACTGATGGTATAACTTATGACTTTGGATTAAAAAAATCAGAAGAAGTTTGTAAATTTTTATTGGATAATGATTTAGGTGAACAACAAGATATCAAGTTTGCACAACTTATTAAAGAATTAAATATTGATACAAGTAAAACAAACCAAAAGTTTACTAAAAAAGCAGGTAGTTCTTATTATGTTGGAATTATCTCAGATAATAGAAAAGAGTTTTTATCTCTTAGAATACAAATTGAGACTCTTTATGATGATTATAAAAAAGTAGAAAAGAATGTAAACAATGAATACTTAGTAGCTAGTGATACAATTAAAGATTCTCATATTCATTTAAAATCAAATGCAATAGGACTATTTGTAGAGTTTTATAATGTAAGTAGAAAGCAAGAACTTAAAACACTAAAAGAGTTAGGGAAAAGAAAGAAAATAGGTTTCTAACCTATCATCCCCCTGTTTCATAAAATGCTCTAGTTGAAGTCTCAGTAGAGTCCTCAGATGACCACTTATTTTTTTCTGGTTTATTTGCTAAAACATCTTTTAATATAGCTGCTGCTTTTTTGATATCCCTTGCTTGAATTGCTTCTTTAATACTTTGTGCATCTTCAAAATATAAACATGGAATTAATACACCACTTGCAGTTAATCTAATTCTATTACATGTTGCACAGAAATCATCTTTATGAGGTTCAATAATACCAAAGACATAGCCATCTTCTAATTTATAATCTTGAGAAGGTGAAGAACCAGTTCTTTCTTCTTTTGTAAAGTTATATGATTTTCTAATTATTTCTTGAATTTCATCACTTGTTAAACCCTTTGCAGTATCTTTTGCATGAGAGTTTTCCATATACTCAATAAATCTAACAGGATAACCTTTTTCTTTACAGAATTCTAAAATATCTACTAACTCTGTATCATTTATTCCTTGCATAGGTACACAATTTATTTTTATTTTTAAACCTACTTTATGGGCAGCTTCAATTCCTTTTAGAACTTTCTTTAAAACATTTTTTTGTGCTACTTTTGCAGCTACATCTTCTTTTAATGAGTCTAAAGAAACATTAATTCTTTTAAGTCCTGCATCTTTTAGTTTTTGTGCTGCTTGGTCTAATAAAAACCCATTTGTTGTAAGTGCTAAATCTATATCTTCTTTATATGTAGCTATCATTTCTATAAAGTTTTCTAAACCTTCTCTTAATAAAGGTTCTCCACCAGTAATTCTTACTTTCTTGATACCTTCATCTATTCCAACTTTTATAAATTCAAATAAATCTTCATAGCTTAATAACTCTTCTTTAGGTACCCAAGAGAATGGTTTTTCTGGCATACAATATTGGCATCTAAAGTTACATCTTTCTGTAACTGAAACCCTTAGATAGTCTACTTTTCTACCAAATCCATCTACTAGCATAAATGCTCCAATTTAAATTTTCCTAAGCTTAATATAAATCCCCTTAAATTTGACAAATATTTAGGTGCTAATTTACATATTAAATAAGAAGGAAGTAATATCAAAATTGCACATTAATTATACAAAAGTTTTTAAAAGTAGGTAATTTTTTACAATATAATTGTATTTGCTACACAATTGCTATATTTAGAATATATAATTTTGTTGTGAAAAATAAAAAAAGGATGAAATGATGAAATTACTTAAAACTGTTACATTAAGTCTTGCTGCTTTAGCAATGACTGCATCGGTATCTATGGCAGATACACTTGACGATACGAAGAAGAAAGGTTACTTAAGTTGTGGACTAAATACTGGTCTTCCTGGATTTGCTGCTCCTGATACAGATGGTGTTTGGAAAGGTATGGATGTTGATTTTTGTAAAGCTGTAGCGGCAGCAGTTTTAGGTGATGCATCTAAAGTTAAATATGCTCACTTAAATGCAAAAGAGAGATTTACTGCTTTACAAAGTGGTGAAATTGATGTTCTTTCAAGAAACACAACTTGGACTGCAACTAGAGATACTTCTTTAGGATTAAACTTTGTTGCTGTTAACTATTATGATGGACAAGGTTTCATGGTAAAAAAAGACCTTGGTGTAAAATCTGCTAAAGAGCTTGATGGAGCTGCATTTTGTATTCAAGCAGGAACTACTACTGAACTTAACTTAACTGATTACTTCAAAGCAAACAACATGGCGTATACTCCAATTACATATGATACTACAGCTCAAACAATTGAAGGTTTTAAAGCTGGAAGATGTGATGTTATTACTTCTGATGCTTCTCAATTATATGCTTTAAGAACAAAACTAAAAGATCCAAACTCTGCAATTGTTTTACCTGAAATTATTTCAAAAGAGCCTTTAGGTCCTGTTGTTAGACAAGGTGATGACAAATGGTTTAATATCGCAAAATGGACTCATATTGCAATGTTAAATGCAGAAGAATTAGGTATTACTTCTAAAAATGTTGATGAAATGTTAAAATCTAACAATCCAAATGTAAAAAGATTATTAGGAACTTCATCAAATATTGGTGAGCAAATGGGTCTTGATGCAAAATGGGCTTATAATATTATCAAGCAAGTTGGTAACTATGGAGAAGTATTTGATAGAAATGTTGGAAAAGACTCTCCATTAAAAATTGACAGAGGTTTAAATAAACTTTGGAAAGATGGTGGTTTACAATATGGAGCACCAATTAGATAAAAAAAGTAGAAATACTTATTTTATTTAATACAAAAGAAGAAGATTTTCTTCTTCTTTTAATGACAAGGTAAAAAAATGAAAAAAATAAAAAAAGAACCTCAGGAAAATGTAGCCTTTTATAACAATCCTGAAAAAAGAGCTATCATTTATCAAATACTTGCACTTGCAGGGATATTTATATTTACATATTTTATTTTAAATAATATGTTTATAAATATTGAAAAACGTGGGATTAATACAGGGTTTGACTTTTTAAGTAGTGAAGCCGGATTTGGAATCGTACAATCACTTATTGAGTATGATGAATCAAACTCTCATGGAAAAGTTTTTATTGTTGGGTTATTAAATACTATTTTAGTTTCTGCTATTGGTATATTTTTTGCTTCAATACTTGGTCTTTTAATTGGAATTGGAAGACTTTCTAAAAACTTTATGATTTCTAAACTTTGTATGGTATATGTTGAAACGTTTAGGAATATTCCTATTCTTCTACAAATACTATTTTGGTATAATGTTGTATTAGCTTCACTGCCTAGTCCTAGGCAATCAATCAATTATTTTGATTCTATTTTCTTTAATAATAGAGGTCTTTATATTCCTAAACCTATTTTAGAAAGTGGTTTTATAGCTGTTATCATTGCTTTTATTTTAGCAGTTATTGCATGTGCGTATTTAGTAAAATGGGCAAGAAAAAAACATGATGAAACAGGAGAAGAGTTTCCTGTTGCATGGACTTCTTTAGCTATTTTAATAGCTGCACCAACTTTAGTATTCTTTGTAAGTGGAACACCTGCAACTTTAGAGTATGCCGAACTTAAAGGCTTTAACTTTACAGGTGGTTGGACTTTAATTCCAGAACTTCTTGCACTTGCTTTTGCTCTTAGTATTTATACAGCAACATATATTGCTGAAGCAGTTAGAGCTGGTATTGAAGCAGTACCAAAGGGACAAAAAGAAGCAGCTCATGCATTAGGATTAAAAGAGCATATAATCTTAAAAAAAGTTGTTTTACCACAAGCACTAAGAGTTATTATTCCACCTGTGATTAATCAATATCTTAACTTGACTAAAAACTCTTCACTAGCCACGGCAATTGGTTATCCAGAGTTAGTAACAATCTTCGCAGGAACTTCTTTAAACCAAGTTGGACAAGCAATTGAAATTATTCTAATGACAATGGCTGTTTATTTAACAATTAGTATAGTTATCTCAATTATCATGAACTATATTAATGAAAAAATAAAGATTAAGGAGAGATAGAGATGGCAATTTATGAAACAAAACAAGCTCGTCCTGCTCCTTCAGGAACAAAAGGATTAGTTCACTGGTTAAAAGAGAATCTATTTTCAGATATTATTAGTTCTATTTTAACAATACTGTCTTTTATCCTTTTATATATAACAGTTCCACCTCTACTTGATTGGATGATTTTTGATGCAACATGGAGTGGAACAAAAGAAGAGATTACAAAAGATGGTGCTAGATGGATTTTTATTTATGAAAAATTCAATCAGTTTATCTATGGTTTCTATCCAGAAGAACAATACTGGAGACCAAACTTAGTACTTGCAATCTTTATTTTATATACAATTGGATTTAGAAATATAAATAATACTCTTGCTAGAGCATTTATTATTATCTCTTTTCCTATTATCTCAGTAGTTTTACTTTATGGTGGCTTTGGTTTAGAGATTATTCCTACAACTAAATGGGGTGGATTACTACTTACTATTGTTGTAGCTGCTGTTGGTATTATTGTTTCTTTCCCTATTGGTATTGTCTTTGCTCTTGGTAGACAATCAAATATGCCAATTATTAGAACAATAAGTGTTATGTATATTGAGTTTATTAGAGGTGTTCCTTTAATTACTCTATTATTCATGTCATCAGTTATTTTGCCACTATTCTTTCCAGAGAATATGGACTTTGATAAACTTCTTAGAGCATTAATTGGTATTACACTTTTCCAAGCTGCTTATATTGCAGAAGTTATTAGAGGTGGTCTTCAAGCTATTCCAAAAGGTCAATATGAAGCTGCTGATTCAATAGGATTAAATTATTGGCAAACGATGGGGCTAATTATTTTACCTCAAGCACTTAAAATTTCAATTCCAAATATTGTTGGTTCATTTATCTCTTTATTTAAAGATACAACATTAGTATTAATTATTGGATTATTTGATGTTTTAGCAATGGTTACATTAACATCAACAGACCCAAATTGGTTAGGATTTGAAACAGAAGGATATGTATTTGTAACCTTTATTTACTGGGTTATTTGTTTTAGTATGTCTAAATATGCTAAATCAATTGAAGAAAAATTTAACACAGATCACAAATAGGAAAACATAATGAGTGAATTAGAATATATGATAGAAATGAACAATGTAAATAAGTGGTATGGTGATTTCCACGTTTTAAAAGATGTTAATTTAAAAGTAAAAAAAGGTGAGAAAATTGTAATTTGTGGACCTTCTGGTTCTGGTAAATCTACTACTATTCGATGTATGAATAGACTAGAACAATTCCAAGAAGGACAAATTGTTATAAATGGTTTAGAATTAACAGAAGATGTAAAAAGAATTAGAGAGATTAGAACTCATGTAGGAATGGTTTTCCAACACTTTAACCTATTCCCTCACCTTTCAATCTTAGAAAACCTGATTCTTGCTCCAACGTGGGTATCTAAAAAACCTAGAAATGAAGCTATTGAAACTGCAATGCACTATTTAGAAAGAGTAAAAATTGCAGAGCAAGCTCATAAATATCCAAATCAATTATCAGGTGGGCAACAACAAAGGGTTGCAATTGCAAGATGTCTTTGTAATAATCCAGAGATAATGCTTTTTGATGAACCAACTTCAGCACTAGACCCAGAGATGATTGGGGAAGTTCTTGATGTAATGGTTGAATTAGCAGATGAAGGTATTACTATGGTTTGTGTTACACATGAGATGGGGTTTGCAAAAAAGGTCGCAGATAGAGTTATCTTTATGGATGCAGGGCAAATTGTAGAAGAAAATACCCCTGAAGAATTCTTTGAAAATCCTCAATCTGATAGATTAAAACTATTCTTAGAACAAATTTTAGATCATTAAAACTTAATTCACAAAGAGTTTTTCTTTGTGAATTAAACTATTTATTTCTTAGCTTTATTCCATTCTTTTTCATAAAAATTAGCCATAAAAACCAAAAAACAAATGTCACACCTAATGCTGCATAAATAGCAGGCATAGGGTCATCAAGTTTTGAAATAGAACCTGCATATGCAATCACACATAAATATGGAATAGTTCCTAAAGACCAAGCAAAAAAGAATCTTTTAAAAGACATTTTACAAGTTCCAGCTAAACATGAAGAGATTTCAGGAAGCATAGGAACAGCTCTTGAAAGAATTAAAACTAAAACTCCATATTTATTAAAAAGTTCTGTCATCTCTAACTTTTGTTCTTCATCACTTGAAAGTTTATCTAAAATCTTTTTACCATGTTTTCTTGATAAAAAGTAACCTGTAAAAGAAGCTGAAAAAAGTCCTAAAAAAGTATAAAACACAGCCAATTCAAAACCAATAAAATACCCTGCAAGGATAATAATTGTCATAGTTGGAACGGCAATAAATAAATCTACAAAAAGAAGTAAAACAATTAAACCTCCTAAAATATAAGAAGGTTGTGACTTCAATGTAGCGAAGATTTCTTTTATATCTTCAACAGTTAAAACTCCACTAAACTTTATAATAAGAAGTGTTGTTGTAAAAATAGTTGCTAAAATTAGAATAGATTTGATTAGTAGTTTCATTTTACTCTTAACTAGAAGCTAGCCAAATTCCTATTCCTATCATCATAGTTCCTGCAATTTTATTTATTAGTTTTACATTATTACTATTTTGCAAAAGTTTTCTAAGAGTTGTTCCACCACTTGCATAGATAATCAAACACATAAACTCTAAGAACAGTATTATTAAAAGAAGAACTGAAAGCTGTGGAGCTAATTCTAAATTTTTATCGATAAAAGGAGGAAGTAAAGCAATAAAAAATGCCCAACCTTTTGGATTTGCAATTGCTGTTAAAAACCCTTGCAAAGCTAAGTTCTTTCTTGAAACACTATAAGAGCACTCATCTAAACTAACAGCCATTTTTCCCTTTGACATCCACATTTGAATACCAAGATAAGCTAAATAAGCTCCACCACCATACTTTAAAACTAAAAATATAGTTGGGTATTTTAGCATTATAGTTGCAACCCCAATAACTGATGCACTTGCAACTAACCCTACGCCAATAAGTTCTCCATACATCATAAAAAATGTTCTTTTTAAACCAATACTCATTCCCATGCTTAAAGCTAAGGTCATACACATACCAGGAGTAATAGAAACAATAAAAAATGTAGGAATAAAAACAGCTAATAATGTTAAGTTTAATAAGTCAAACAGCATAAATCCTTTATAAAAAGGATATTATACTTAAAAAGTAATTTTCATTTATTTAAGATTTTATATTAATTAGAGTTTGAGTCATCTCATCATGAGACTTTAATGCTTTTAATTGAGCTTCTGCAAGTCTTGCTGCAAAATCTTCCTCTACAAAAGCAGAGGTGAAATCAGCACTTTGCTGTGGTGTTATAGGATTTTCTTTATCATAGGCTCGATAAAACCCTTCTTGTATTCTACCTTGTGCTTGCCCCATATAACTAAGACTATTTTTAAAACCTGAAAATAAATCGTGATAACCCATTCTTTTCTCCTATGTTTCAACTTTAAGGATATATTCTTGAGTTGTTTTATTATTGTGAATATCTAAAGACTTTAACATAACATCAGTAATATTTGTTTGAGTCTGAAGCTTCTTAAAACCCAATTGTCTTTTTCTACTATCTTTTATAGTATCTAATGCAAAATCAAATAAAGAGTCATATTTTTCAATTAGTTTCTCTTCATCCTCTGTAAAAGGAAGTTCATGATTTAGACTATTTTTATTTAGAATATGAAAATTGATAATATAAAGTTCATCCTCTTTTAGACCTATTTCTTTTAAAACTTTAAGTGTTTCAAGGTGAGCTTGTTTTTCTAAATCACTCATCGTATCAAGGGTGTCATCTAGTAACTCTTGATAATTAACATTTTCAAAAAAAGAAGAAAACTCCTCTTCATTTTTCTGTGAAGTTTCTTCTTTTGTTTTTTTATCAGGATTAAAAAAAGTATTAAATAAACCAGATACAAGACTCATAATATAACTTATCCTTAAATATATAATACTATATATTATGAAAATAAGTTTTTAAAGAAGCTTAAAAATCCTTTCTTTTCTTCATTTAACATATTGTAGGCTTCATTTATTGAATCAACTCTATTTGCTGCAAATAGTAAAATAGCTACATTTAGCTTAGCTAATTTAATTGTTTCTTTATCAGGATTTTGAATAAATGCTATTGCTTGCTCTAAAGAGATATCTTCAAATTTTCTTGTATAGTTGATATCTAATTGTTTTAAATCAACGCTTTTTTCTTCGATTTTTCCATTTTCATTTACCCAATATTTGAAGTTAGAGAAAACTTCTGTTGTACCTTCATTCCCTTTTAAAATTAAAAGGTTTTCATAGTTGCTTCCAAAAAGTTTTGTGTATTTCTCTACATATGGTTTATGAAAAGCTGATGTAATTGAGTATTTAGAGTTTGCAGGATTTAAAAGTTTTTCTGTTGTATTAAATACTGTTCTCATATAAAGTTTTTTTCTAAGTTCAGTTAAATCAGATAACTCTTTGAAATAATCTTTTCTATCAAAGAAATGAATATTGTCTTCTAACTCAATATTTGTAGCAATATCTTTTACAGTAATTCCCTCTTTTGCTGGTTGACAGAAATCTCCACTAATTACAATATCAAGTGGTTTTATATGATTGTTTTTTTCAAAAAACTCTTTTAATATCTTTCCATATAAAGGGAAAAGATAAGGTTGTTTTGTTTTTCCATCATATGAAAAACCTAATTCAATAGATTCTGGAATATTTTCTCTTTTAATATATTTGTCAAAGGATTGTAAACAACCAGCTAACTCTTCTTCACTTTCAAGTTTCACTCTTAAAAGCATTAAAAAAGCTGCAGCTTGTTCAGGTTCACATTTTTGTTCTAATATCCCTTGAATAGCTTCAATTATTTCTTCTTTTGTTAAATCTCTATTTGATTTTGGTCCCGTTCCAACGGCTTTTATATATTTAAAAAAATTCATAAATGTCCTAGATAAAATATTTTTTGTATTTTAACACAAAAAGTTAATTAAATCACAAAAAATATGCAATTATATTGTAGAATAAACCATTATGAAAGTTTCATTATTACTATTAATACTTATTGGCTCAATTTTTGCCAACTCTAAAATCTATAATGCTTATGCTTTAGCCATTTATGATAAAGATGGAAACAAAGAAATTATAAAAAATAAAAGAGTTACAAATAAAGACTACAAAAATATTTGTATAACTGAAGTCTTTGTAAACTCTAGATTTAAAACTGATATTCCCCACGTAACTATTGGAAATTCAAGAGGTCATTATCAATCTTCAAAATCAGTTTACAATAAAAATAATATTAAAGTGGGAGAAATAATGAAGTTCAAGCACTATAATGTCATGAAAGGTTATTTAATAATAACAATAAATAATAAAATATATGACCGCAAGACATACATAAAGTGATTATTTATAAAATATAACTAAAAACTAACGTTTAATTTTGATTTTTATTTTTATTTTTTGTAGAATGTTTGATACAAAATATAAAAAGAGTAATAATGGTCAATAAATTACAGTTAGAAAATCTAATAAATGAAGCTAAAGACATCAAAGTTCTTTACGTAGAAGATGATTATGAAGTTAGGTTAAATATAGCAAAACTTCTAGAAACAATTTTTCCAACTGTTATACTAACTGAAAATGGTCAAGAAGCATTAGATATTTTTAAAGAAGACCCAACAATTGACTTAATTATTACAGATATAAATATGCCTGTGATGAACGGAATAAGTTTTATAAAAGAGGCTAGAAAAATAAACTTCAATATTCCATCGATTATAATAACTGCACATAATGACAAAGAACTTATCAATGATGCTATTATTGCAGGGATAGATGGTTTTATACTAAAACCACTTGAACTAGACCAACTTTACAATGCCCTTTTAAATGTAATCAATAAATGTAATCTTATAAAAGAAAATGATAGAAATATCGCCATACTAAATCAATATAAAGATATTACAAATAAAAGTTCTATTATTTCAAAAACTGACCCAACGGGAATGATAACTTATGTAAATGATAACTTCTGCGAAATCTCTGGTTACTCTGAAATTGAACTTGTAGGAAGACCACACAATATAGTTAGGCATCCTGATAATCCAAAAGAGCTTTTTGCAAGTCTATGGAAAACAATAAAAAAAGATAAAAAACCTTGGACAGGTATTATTAAAAACCTAACAAAAGATGGGAAAAGCTATTTTGTAAAATCAACTATAAAACCAATTTTTGATAATAGAGGTGAAATAGTTGAATATATGGCTTTAAGAGATGATATCACACAAATAATGAGTGAAAAGAAACAGCTTATTGCTAGTTTAGAATCATGTAGTAAATCATTTTTAGCTCTTATTCAAATTGAAAACTTTGATATTTTAGATAAGTTTTATGATACAAAAAGTGTAGAAAAGATAGAAACAACCCTAGCAAATGCAATTGTTGCATTACTTCCAAAAGATGGACAGGTTTTTGAGAAAATCTACAAGCTTGGAGATGGTTTATTTGCTCTAAGTTGTGATTATACAAGACTAGATAAAGCACAAAAAAAGATAGAGAATATCTTAAGTGAACTAATTATAAATACAAAACAAGAAACAATAAAACTTGATAATATTGAATACGATATCTCTTTAATAGTTAGCTACTGTGTAGGAGAAAAAAACCTATTTGAAAATGCTAAATATGGTATTGAAAGAGCTGTTGAAACAAATATGAATTTAATCTTTGCAAATAATCTAGTAGATGAAGCTCAAAAGAATGCTCAAAAAAATATTGAGACTATTCATATGGTAAAAAAAGCCCTTGATAACTTCAAGATTATCTCATATTTTCAACCAATTATTGATAATCAAACAAAACAAACGATTAAATATGAATCTCTTGTAAGACTTATCAATGAAGAAGGTGAAACTGTATCACCATTTTTCTTCCTTGATGTATCTAAAAAAGGTGCATACTACACAAAAATCACAAACAGAGTAATTGAGAGTTCATTTAATGTTTTAGATCATATTGAGCACAATGTAAGTATTAATCTTTCTGTTTTAGATATTGAAAACAATGCTATTAGAAACAAACTAATAGAGCTTGTTTCAAAGGATAAATACAAAGGTAGAGTAACCTTTGAATTACTAGAAGATGAAAATATTAAAGACTTCAATACAGTTAAAAACTTTATTTCAGATGTTAAGAAAGCTGGAGATGTAAAAATTGCAATTGATGACTTTGGAAGTGGTTATTCTAACTTTGAAAGACTTTTAGAATACACACCTGATATTTTAAAAATCGATGGAAGTTTAATCAAAAATATTGAAACTGATAGTTTTAGTAGAAACCTAGTTGAAACTATAGTAACTTTTGCTAAAAAGCAAAATATTAAAACAATTGCAGAGTATGTAGAAAATGAAGAGATATACAATATCTTAAATGAAATTGGAGTTGATTACTCGCAAGGTTACTATTTTGGTAAACCTGAGAAACTAATCTAAATAAAAATGAAGTATCTCTTTTTAGTTCTTCTTTTTTCTTTATCTGCCAATGCTAATTCCTATGGAAGTTTACTTCTTGAAGGAAACTGTACAACATGTCATCACAAAACAAAAAGTATATCAGCACCATCACTAAAGATAGTTGTTACTAGATACAAAGAAGCCTTTTCAGAGAAAAAAGAGTTTGTTTCATATATGAGTTCTTGGGTTTTAAAACCAAAAGAAGAGACTTCAATTATGTTAGATATGATAAAAAAATATGAGTTGATGCCTGAGTTAGGCTATGATAAAGATACACTTGAAATAATTTCAAGTTATCTTTATGATATGAAGTTTAATGAAGAAAATTAAAGTTCTTATAAATACTTTTTAAGAACTTCAGGAATTGCTACTGTTCCATCTTCTTGTTGATAGTTTTCCATAATAGCTAATAAAGTTCTTCCAACAGCTAATGATGAACCATTTAATGTATGAGCTAATACATTTTTCTTACCATCTTTATATCTGATTTTTGCACGTCTTGCTTGGAATTCTCTTGTATTTGAAATAGAAGAGATTTCTCTATATTTATTTTGACCAGGAAGCCAAACTTCTAAGTCAATAGTTGTAGCAGCACTAAAACCTAAATCACCAGTACATAATTGCACCTTTTGATGAGCAAGTCCAAGTGAACTTAATAAATCACTTGCACAAGAAACCATTTTTTCAAATACTTCTTGAGACTCTTCTTGTTTTGTAATAGCAACCATTTCAACTTTGTCAAATTGGTGTTGTCTGATTAGTCCTCTTGTATCTCTTCCTGCACTTCCTGCTTCTTTTCTAAAACAAGGAGTATAAGAAGTTAACATTAAAGGTAACTCTTCTGCTGGAACAATTTCATCATTATAAAGGTTTGTTAGACTTACTTCTGCTGTAGGAATAAGGTATAAATCTTCACCTTCAATTTTAAATAAATCATCTTCAAACTTTGGAAGTTGTCCAGTTCCTTGAAGTGTATTAGAGTTTGCCATAAATGGAACATACCACTCTTCAAAACCTCTTTCTCTGTTAAAATCTAACATATAGTTAATAAGTGCTCGCTCTAATCTTGCACCCTGCCCTTTTATAGCAGAAAATCTTGATTTAGCTAATTTAACACCTCTTTCAAAGTCTAACCAACCATTATCTAAATCCCAGTGTTCTTTTGGTTCAAAAGAGAACTGAGGTTTTTCACCAATAGTTTCTAACACTACATTCTCTTCTTCATCTGCACCATCTGGAACATTTGCATCTGGAAGATTTGGAACACCAAGTGCAATAGAAGTTAACTTCTCTTCTAAAACTCTTACTTCATCTTCCATTGATTGTTTTTTAGATTTTAATTCATTAATTGAAGCTTGTAAAGGTGCAATATCAAGACCTTCTTTTTTGTATCTACCAAACTCTTTAGATAATTTATTTTGCTCAGCAGTAACATTTTCCATCTCTTGTCTTTTTGCTTTTGCATCTTGCGCTAATGCTTTTAAATTATCTAAAACCTCTTGTTCTACACCCTTTCTTTTAAGTGCAGTTGCCATAGTTTCAAAATCTTTTTGTAGTTCTCTTACATCAATCATTTTAATCTTTCGCGTTTAATTTTTCGTGATTATATCTAATTTTTTCTATGTGGTTGCTTTGCAAGTTTTTATTAAAGGAATTTATTTTGATTTCTAACTTTTTTCAAATTTTAATTATGATAATATTTCTCAAAATCAAAAAGGATTTTATTTAACGTGCTTCAATATTATCAAGAGTTAGTATATTATGTTCAAAGAATGGTAGGTGACAAGGATAGAGCAAAGGATGTTATCCAAGAAGCTTATAGTAGATTATTATATGTAAACAAAAGTTCAAATATTGATAATGAAAGAGCCTACTTATACAAAACCTCAAGAAATATTGTAATAGACCAGTCAAGAAAAGAGAAAAGCTCATCTGAAACTCTTTATGAAGAAGAGGAACATAGTATTCCTCAAGAAGAGCAACCCCATGAACAAGTAGTACAATCAAACCAATATGAACAAATGATGAAAATAGTTCAAAGCCTTCCACCAAAATGCCAACAAGCCTTTATTTTACACGTAATTGAAGGATACTCTAGAAAAGAAATCTCTTCAAAGATGGGTATAAGTATCGCTGCAGTTGAGAAAAATATTCTTAGAGCCAGTGAAAAAATCAAAAACAAAATGAACAATTATTAGGAGCCAAATATGAAAAGTATCCAACAAATAGCTATATCTTGGCTTACAAGAGAAGAAGAAGGTTTAAATGAAAAAGAAAAAAGTGAATTAAACTTTTGGTTAAACTCAAATGAAAATCATAAAAAAATATACGAAGAAAATAAATCTATTAGAAAGGCATTTAAATCTCTTCCTTCCCAATTAAAAGACGAATTGGCCTGTAAAGCGAAAAAAGGAGCAAAAAAAACAAAGATAATTGAAAAAGCAAAACCATTAGCAGCAGCTGCAATATTTATTTTAGCCCTTGGTTTTGGAAGTTTCAAATACAATGATTTTGTTTCTCCTACTTATTCAAATCATCTAGTTTCACAAAATAGTATTAATAATAATATTCTTTTACCTGATAATACAAAAATAGTTTTAGATAAAAACTCTGATATAGAAGTTAACTATTTTAAAAACAAAAGAGAAATAAAGTTTAATGAAGGCCGAGCAATGTTTTATGTTGCAAAAGATAAAACAAAAGTCTTTACTATAAAGGTAAACGATACTCAAATAAAAGTTTTAGGTACAGCTTTTGAGGTTGATAAATTTGATAAAAAGATTTCTATAAAAGTAAAAGAGGGGCTTGTAAAAATATCAAAAGAAAACAATAATAAGTATGAAACAATAGCTTTATTAAAAAAAGAGGATTCTCTTTTATTAGATGAGAATTCAAACATATTATCTTTAAATAAAATTCAAACAAATAAAATAGCAAACTGGGAAGAAGGATATATTTTATTTAATAACACTCCTTTAAAAGAAGCTATTAAACAATTTTCAAGATACAATAAAATCGAAGCTAGCTTTGAAAATTATGACATTTCACAAACTGCTATAACAGGGAGGTTCCAATTAAATGAATTTGATTCTTTTATTAAAGCTTTACCAAAAATTTATGCACTTAAAGTAGAAAAGAAAAACAAAAAAATAAAATTTTTTGAAAATTGATGTCTGATTTTTTTTATTCATCCGTCTTATTATCGAAAAGAATAATTTTAATAATCATTCTTAATACTAAAAAGAAACTAAAGGACACAAATGATTAAAAAGAAATCAACATTGATTGCACCAATGTTAGCTCTTGCTTTATCAACAAGCTTATATGCAAAACAATATTCAGTTGAAAACCTATCTTTACAAAAAGCAATTGAACAATTATCAAAAGACTCAAACATGTCATATATGGTTGATGCAAAACTATTAAAAAATCAAAAAGCATCAAACTTTAAAAATATAGAAGGCATTGAAAAAGCTTTTAAAGAACTACTAAAAGATACAAATCTTGAAGCAGTTATTGAAGATGAGACTATTTTAATTAGAAAAAAAAGAGTACATGAAAAAGAAAATAGTGCTTCAAACAACTTAGGACAAGTGGAAGTTCAAGGAGATTGGATTGGTAATTCAAGTTTTGAAGATGTAAAAACTTACAGTGGAGCAAGAACAATTATTGATTCTGCGACATTAAATAAAACAGCTGCAAAAAATATTGAAGACGCTTTAAGAGTTGTACCAGGTATTCAAATTCAAGATGAAACAGGAACTGGTGTTTTACCAAATATCTCATTAAGAGGATTAAAACCAGGAAGAAGTGCAAACTTAAATGCAATGGTAAATGGAATTCCTGCAGCAATCGCTCCTTATAGTCACTCTAGTTTTTCATTATTTCCAATTACAATGGAAACTTTAGAAACAATTGATATTGTAAGAGGTGGAGCAGCAGTTCACTATGGTCCAAATAATGTTGGTGGAGTTGTAAATTTTGTTACAAAACCTATTTCAACAAAACCTTCTTCTACAATAAAAGGAACAGTACACTCAGCTGATAATGGAAATATCTTAACTGATACTTATTTTAGAACAGGTGGTTTTATAAATGACAATTTAGGATTACAACTTCAATACAATAATATAAATGGAGAATCATTTAGAGACCACTCTGATACAAATGTAAATAACTACATTTTTGATTTAGAGTATTTCCCAACAGATAATAGTGAAATCAAATCAAATATCCAATACTACAAAGCTGATGCCAACTTACCAGGTGCACAACTTCCAAAAGATTATAAAGATGATAAAAGCTCTTCACAAAGACCATATGATGAATTTCATGGAAAAACAAAAAGAGCTTCTGTAACATATAAACTTAATCCTACAGAAGATACAGAGTTTTACTGGATGAACTATGCACAAAAAAGTGAAAGAAGATTTGATTGGGGTTGGAATACATCAGGTTCTTCATTTACTCCAGGAACAGCTGATTCTGTAAGAGTTGCCGATAGAGAAATTGATGTTTTTGGAACTGAACCTAGATTTACTTTTGAAAAAGCTAATCACAAAGTTACTTTCGGAACAAGATATGTAAAAGAAGATGTTGATTACTTATTACACCAAACAAAATTTAGCGATGGAGTTCAAGGTACTATTAGAGATTGGAAAATCAAAACAGATGCAGTAGCAGCTTATTTAAGTGATACTATCTCTTTAATGGATGGAAGATTAAAAGTTACTCCAGGTATTAGATACGAAAAAATTGATACTGATTTTGGTGATAACCTAAGTAATGACCCACTTGCAGATAAAAGAAAAGATATGAGGTCTTGGCTTCCAGGTTTAAGTATTGGTTATCAAGCAACAAATGACCTGTTTTTATTTACAAATGCACAAAGATCTCTTAAATCTCCACAAGTAGCACAAGTAAGAAAAGATGGTGATTTAGCAGCTGAACTTGCGTGGAACTATGAAGTTGGATTTAGATATGAACCAAATAGTAAATTTAGTATTGGAAGTACACTTTACAGAATTGACTATGAAGACCAAATTGAGTATGTAGCTAGCACACAATCTTTTAAAAATCTTGGAGAAACTAGACACCAAGGTATTGAAACTCAAATCAATTTTAAACCAAGTGATAATACACAGTTTGCACTAGGATATACATATCTTGATACAGAACAATTAACAGGTGATAATAGAGGAAATCAACTTCCTTGGGTAGCTAAACATCAATTTAGTATTTCATCTGATTATGAATACAATAAAAATAAATTCAACCTAACAGGTCTTTATATTAGTAAAGCATTTTCTGATAGTGCTAATACAAAAGAAGAATCAGCAAATGGGCAATATGGAGAGGTTCCTTCATATACTCTATGGAATGCAAAAGTTTCAAGGGAAGTTAAATTAAACAGTGACTTTACAGCAGATCTTAGCTTTGGAGTTAACAATATCTTTGATGAAGATTATTACTTTAGAGGTGTTGATGTAAGTCCAATTGGTAGAGTAGCAGGACAAGGAAGAACATTCATAGTTTCTGCACAAATTAACTTTTAAAATTTTTAGTTGAGTCTACACCTTGTAGTACTCAACTAATTACATCTAAAACTACTTATCATGATAGCTTTAGTATTAAGTATTAATTTAACTTAAATGATTATAATTCTCAAAATTAAATAAAGGTATTATTGTTGAATTCAAAATTTAAAACTATTTATAAAAATCTCTCAACACCTGAAAATAGCGGAAAAAAGATTGGCTTATTTAGAACTTTGTGTTCTATCTTTGGTGGACTATTAGTCTCTTATTTATTTATGACTTTATTAAGCTTTTTAACACCTGTTCCCTTAGGAGAGTCCCTTGTTATTCCTATATACCTTTATACTTTATTATGGGCAGTTCTCTCTTTTTGGATAGCCCTATCTCACACAAAACTGATTGCACTTAAAAGGGTTTTTATTCCTAGTTTAATATGTGCTATTGGTATTTTATTTTTTATTTTAGGAAGTTAATCTATGGAAAATGCAAGTAAATTATTTAAACAAAGACTTCAAAGAATACATGTAAGTGTAGGAATTAGTGCCTCATTATTTATGTACTTATGTGTTTTCTTTGGTATTTTTGCAATCTTTTTACCCTATATTCAAACATGGGAAAAACCTTCAAGACATTTTGAAGCTGCAAATATCAAAGAGATAAACTACTCAAAGATGATTGACCCAGTTATTAGTGACCCAAACTTTCCTACAAACAATATTATTATTGAACTTCCTGGATACTTTAATGACCCAGCCTTAAAAGTAAATCATATGTTTGTAGAACCAGTTGTTTTTAATCCAAAAACTATGGAAAAAGTAAATGATGAAGGTGACAATTCTCAGTTAGCAAGATTTTTAAATCATATGCACTATGGAAGACCTTTTATGAGTGTTGGATACTTTGTATTTGGTCTTGTTGCAGTTTCAGTTATGCTTTTAATTATTGGTGGACTTATTCAAGTTTATTATTTAAAATACAACAATAACCCCAAAAACCATCAAGGAAAATTTTCAAAATACCATAGAAAAGTTTTTATGTGGTTATTTGCTCCTTTTGTAATAGTTACTCTTACAGGAGCTTATATGAATATTGGATATTCAGGCTCAACTTTAATGACATATATCTCTTCAAAAGGTGAAATCTCAAATACTTGGCAAGCAGTTGGTCCAGTATTAAAGCCTCAAAGAGCTTTAGTAGAAAAAAACAATGAACAAGCTTCCATGCTTCCAATTAGTGAACTTATTCAAAAAGCTGAAGATGTAAATCCAAGTATCAACTTTGACAAAATAAAACTTATCAACTGGAAAGATAGTTCTGCACAAGTTGAACTTACGGGATATAATCCAAACTTTCCATTTCTAAATGGAGTATTTAATAACCCAGTTGTTGTTTTAAGTGGAGTTGATGGAAGTTTAATTGAGTACAAAAAAGTATTAGATGGAAACTGGACAAGTATGTTTGCAGATACTTTATATTTCTTACACTTGCTTTTTGGAGTTGATATTTTTGTAAGAACAATCATTGCTATTATCATGGCTATTTGTGGAGTTGCAATTGGTTTTGGAGTGATGCTTTTCTTAGAGAAAAAAGCTAAAAAGTTTGATAATAAAATTCCCTTTTATCACTGGTTTGGAAAACTATCTTTAACAGTTATGATTGGAGTTATACCAGCAACTGGATTTATCTTTTTACTTCAATGGCTTTTACCATTTGATATGCAAGATAGGATGTTTTGGCAAAAAGGACTATTTTTTATTGCATGGCTTAGTACTTTAACTTGGGCTTTTTATAGAATTTGTTCTTTTAAAGCGGCTAAAGAGTTTTTAGTTTTAGGTGCAATTTTATTTATGATAACACCACTTGTTCATTTTTATGTATCTGGATTTTCTCCTATTGAACTATTTACAAACAATATGTTTATCATCTTAAATGTTGATATTGCCCTATTTATTTTTGGACTTTTACTTCTATTTATAGGATTCAAAATACCAAAAGATAGAGAAGAATTTAAACTTCTATTTTCTAAAAAAAAGGATAAATAATGAAAATAAAATCAATACTTGTTTTTTTACTATTAAGTTTAAACCTAAGTGCTCATACTTTACTTATGGATGTTATTGATAATGAAGACAATACAATAACAGTAGTTGGAGCTTTTAGTACAGGAGAGAAAACTGTTGGTGCTTTAGTTAAACTTGAGTCACTAATTTCAGGAGAAGTGTTATATCAAAAAAGACTTCCAGATGAAAGTGAACTTACAATTGAGATTCCAAAAGAGCAGTACCAAGTAGTTCTTGATGGAGGACCTGGACATACTGTGGTAAAAGAAGGTTTTGCTCCCCTTGAAGGTTTTACTAAAAAAACATCAATGGAAACTTCAAGTAAAAAACTTTCTCAAAATCAACATGGAGCATTAATTAGCACTTCTGTTATTGTACTGTTTTCAATAGCCTTTGTTCTTCTTGCTCTTACTTTATATTTTAGTGCAAGAAATACAAAAATATTAACTGCTCAACTAAAAAAATAAAACTTACATTGAGATAGATAAATAAAAATCTAAATCAAGAGTCTTATCATTTGTTAAATAAAAATCATTTTTATATATAACAAATGAAGGCTCAGTATTTGCTTCATATCCACTATTTATCAACCAATCAAAATAAACCCAGAAAATAAAATCAACAAACTCTTTTTTACTACCTTTAAAACTAAACTTTGCACAAATTTGTTCCGGCATAGTAAGATAAGGAAAACTATCATCTACTAACTCTTTATCAAAAGTAAGAGCAGAAACAAAACGACTTTTTTCAAACTCTTTTAAAACTAGATTATCATGAAAAAAATTGATTTTATTAAAATTTTTGTAGCCTTTTATCAAAGCCCAAGTATTTAACTTATCCCAAGAATTATCAAACTCTTGTTTAGTTCCTGTATGTCTTATATAATATGCTTTTCGTGATTTAAACCTAAATATTTCTGGTTTTATTTGAAACTTTTTAAGGCTTTTTCTAAGAAATAGCTCTTTATATTCTCCATTTCTCCAACGCTTTGGTGTAGTTTTAAACATCTCTTTAAATACTCGAATAAAAGCTGCTTGGGAAGTATAACCACAATTTCTTGCAACATTTGAGATAGTTGAACTTTTATTTGTTAAAAGTAAACTTGCAGCTTTTTGAAGTCTGATTGCTTTTATTGTTTCATAAATATTTTGTCCGAACTCTTCTTTAAACACTCTATGCATATGAAACTTACTGATATTTAGATTTATACTTAATTCATCAAGATTAATATCAGTACTAATATATCTATAAATATAGTGCATAACATCATTTGCAATTTGACTATGTCTTTTTTGAGTATCTTTTTTCATAAAATCATTATAACTTAATAAAATTATTTTAAGCAAGAATAGTAAACTTTTTAATCAATAATAGTAAAGAATAAAATTCTATTTTTATCTATAATTCAAGCAAAAAAGGAATTTTAAAATAGATATGAAAAAGATTTTATATTTAATTATTGGTTCATTTATTATTGCTTATGCTGCAACGGCTTTTTTAAATCCAAATAGTATTGTAACAGGAGGAGGAGTAGGATTAGCCCAACTTCTACATGAGATATTTCCCTTATTTACACTTGGTGTATGGATAGCTATTGTTAGTGTACCTTTAATTTTAATTGGAATGAAATATTTTGGAAAGAACTTTGTATTTAAAACTTTAGTTTCTATCTCTCTTATCTCTTTATTTACTGATCTTTTAAGAGAAGTTCTAAAAATACAACCAGCAACAAATGAAATAATTTTAGCAGCTATTTTTGGAGGATTACTAATAGGTTTAGGAGTTGGACTTATACTTTTAGCTAAAGCTTCTACGGGAGGAACAACTATTCTTGCAGAAGTTATAGCCCAAAAAAGTAGATTTAAAACTTCGCAAATTCTTTTAGTGATTGATGGTCTTATTATGTTTTGGTCTATATTTGTTTATAACGACCTTGAAAAAGCTTTATTTTCTGTGATTGGAATATATATAACTTCTAGAATAATTGATATTTTAATATCAGGAAAACCCGCTCAAAAATCTGTAACAATAGTTTCAAATAATATAAGAGAATTAAGTAAAGACATAGATGCAAAACTTGGAGAACATGGAACAATAATAAATGGATACAATCTAAAACAAGAAAAAAGCAAAACTTTAATTCTTGTAGTTGTAGATATTTCAAAGTTGCAACTTCTAAAAAGTATTACTAAAAAACATGATAAAGATGCTTTTTTAGTTATTCAAGAAGCTTCAGAACTTTATGGTAGAGAGGATTAAACCTCTATCGTAAAGCAGGCACCTTCTTTTTTATTTTCAACTCTTAGTTTTCCTTTAAAGTGAGAGTTGATTATTGTTTTAGACATATAAAGCCCTATTCCACTTCCACTGTCTTTTGTAGTGAAATATGGCTCAAAAATCTTATTTAAATCAGCTTTTTTTATTCCACCTGCATTATCACAAACAGTAGTGAAAGATTTATCAAAATAGCTATCTATGGTGATTTTTATTTTCCCATCCTCTATTTGCCTTTGAACTAAAACGTCTTTTGCATTTGTAATTAAGTTTAAAACTACTTGAGAATACTCATTTTCATAGGCATAAATTTTTTTATCTTTTCTAATATCAAGCTCTAATTCTATATTCTCTTTTTCTAATAAAACAGCCATAATATCAACTGCTTGTTTTACAGCCTTTGATAAATAAAAGTTTTCTTTCTCTTTTTGTGGCTTATAAAAATCTCGAAAACTATCTATTGTACTTGACATAAACTCCAACTGTTTATTTGACTCTTCAATTTTCTCATCTAAATACTCTTTTGAAAGTTTCTCATCATATGAAGCCATTTGTAAATTCATATTTATAAAACTAAGATGAGTAAGAGGCTGTCTCCATTGATGAGCGATATTATTTATCATTTCTCCCATTGAGGCTAGTTTTTCTTTATGTATTAGAAGTTTCTCTTTTTCGTTTTTCTCTTTTACTATTCTTCTAAGAGCAAAAGCTAAGGCTAAAGTAAAAATTAATGACTCCATTGGAGCTGCAAAGTGAATAGTATAAATACCACTAAAAGGTATTAAGTCCTTCTCTGCCATATATACAAAGCTAGCCATAAAACTCCAACCAATAGTATAAATAATGGCATTTTTATTTCCATTTATAATTGAAAGTAAACCTAATAAAGAAGGAATCAAAAAACTTATATAAAAAGGCATATACTCATATAGTAAGGAGTAATTTATTAAAAGAATAACCCCTATATCAATTGTATTTATCCATAAAAAAAAGTTTATTAAACTACTTGAAAAAGATAACTTATTTTTTGCATTTAAAATCTCTTTTGCAAAAAGTAAAGTAAATATAAAACTCAAGTTTTCAAGTATATCTATTAGTGTTTGCGCAAATGTTGTTGGATATGGTTTAAAACTTACTATCATAAAACCTATCAAAGATAACAAAACAAAAAGTTGCATAATTGAGTAGTAAAGAAAGTATTTTTCTCTTATGGAAAAGTAGATTATAAAGTAGTATAAAAAAGCACAAAAAATTATCCCATAGGCTACTCCATAGATTATACCTTCATAGGGTAACAAGTTTTCATATTCACTTTGAGAGATAACTTTTACTCTAAAACCTGGTCTTTTAGGAGTATCATATTCATACTCAAAATATAAAATATCAGGAGCAGTTTTATCAAGTTTGATAAGCATCATATGATTATAGTTTTTATAAATAGTATTTGTATGAGTCATGTTCTCATAATCAGAAATAGCAGTTAGATAATAGTTTTTACCAAGATAGTTTTTCTTTTTTAATTTTACTTTTATAGCAAACTGTTTAACTTTTTTATCTTTATATTCAAGATAACTTGCATTTTTAAAACTATTTAAGTCTTCAGAAATCTTTACAGACTCAATAACATTGAACTTATCAGCATACAGAAAAGAGAAGAAAAAAAGAAAAGAAAGAACTATTTTCATCTGTAAAGTTCTATCTTATATCCAAGCTTAGATATATTTTTAATACAGTTTGTAGGTAGTTTTTTTCTTAAGTCTCTTATTAAAAGCCTAAGTGCATTTTCACTCATATATTCATCTTGCCAAATATCACTTTGTAACTGTTCATAAGTAGCAGGTTTAGGATGCTGTTTACATAGCAATTCTAAAAGAGATATTTCACTTTTTGTTAATTTTATCTCTTTTTCTTCAATTCTTAAAATACTTTCAAAACTGTCATAATAAGCAGTCTCAGTTAAATACTTTTTGTTACTTTCATCTTCAAAACTCTCTTTTGCACACTGTAGAAGTAAAGGAAAAATAGTGTCATGCTTGATTGGTTTTGTAAGATATTTTACTAAACCTAAATCAATGGCATCAAGTAAATAGTTTTTATCTGTAAAAGCAGAAAGGACTATAAATTGTGTTTTTTTATCACTTTGTCTAACTTTTCTAACCATATCTAAGCCACTTAATTTTGGCATTTTTATATCAGTTATTACCAAGTGAGGTTTCTGTTTTTCTATAATATCAAGTGCAGTAAAAGCATCATTTGCTTCATAAACATTTTCAAAAAATCTTTTTAAATATGAGACTGCATTTTCTCTAATAAAATCTTCATCTTCTACATATAGAACTTTTAGTTTTTTGTACTCTTCTTTTAACATGGAAAGAATTATACAATATTCTTATTAAATATTAATAGTTATTATCATAATTGGAAGTATAACTAAAAAGGAAAACTCCTTTTTAGCTAATTATTTTAGAAAGTGTATTTATAAGTTAATGTTGCATTTCTTGGCGTACCATAAATCATAAGGTTATTTCCAATTCCTTCATAGTACTCTTTATCAAAGATATTATTTACATTTAACTGAAGACTAGAGTTTTTGTCAATTTTATATGATGCCATAGCATTTGCAAGTGTAAATGCATCTTGCGTAATCTTTTGAGCATCTGAACCAGTATAGTATTTACTTTTATAGTTTAGCCCTGCTCCCAGTTGTAACTTATCCATTGTATATTTTGCAAAAAGATTTGCAGTTGTTCTTGAAGCTTTAGTATTAAACTTATTACCTTCTGCATCCTCAGCTTTGAAGTTTGCAACTCCCATACTTAAACTAAAGTTATCAGTTACTTGACCATGAATATCAAACTCAAAACCTTTACTTGTAACTCCCTCAACAAATGTATAAGGTTGATAACCATTTATTTGAGCTCCATCACTTTCAGTACCATCTTGCTCAATTCTAAATACAGATAAAGAAGCATTTAATTTACCATCAAAATACTCACCTTTAATACCCGCTTCATAGTTTTTACCTTCTAATGGGTCTAAATAATTTCCACTTCTGTCTTTTTTATCATCTGGCTTAAAGATACTTGTGTAACTTGTATAAATAGAATGATTTTCATTTAAGTCATAAACTAACCCTACATAAGGAGTTAATTCATTATCAAACTCTCTATCGTTTACTCCACCATCTTCTGTATATTTCCAATTTGTAAGTCTTGCTCCAGCTATTAATTTTAAATCTTCCATTAAAGAAAATTTACCAACTAAATAAGCAGCTGTTTGTTTAATCTTATTTGGTGTTCCTGAATAAGAAGTAAGATTATCAAAACTATCTAAATTGATATTATTAAAATTAATTAAAGGATTTGCTAATGAAGATGCTCCTCCACCAGAACCCTTTTGATTATCATACTTTTTACTATCTGTATTATATGTATATCCTAAGATTACTTCATGGTCTAAATTTGCAAGATTAAAAGGAACAGATACATAAGCATCAATATTGTTCTCTTTTTTATAATCCTCATTTTCATAAGCAGAAATACTTCCAATTCCTACTCCTGTAGCTTTATCAACAGTTCCACCAAAATATAATAAGTTTGATTCACTTTTATATCTGTTATGAGATAAAGATAAATTAAACAGTATATTGTTTGCAAAATATTGTTTAAAGTCTACAAAAACACCCTTTGTTTCAGCATTCCAATATGTATCTTTATTTGAAACAATATCAGAAGTATCAAAGTTAGTTCTAGAACCGTCAGAATAAAAAGCAGGTAAACCTCCCCATCTAATACCACTTCTATCTAAATCTTGATAATTTGCACCAAATGATAAAAATGAACTATCAGATAAATCAACATCAACTACCCCATAAAGAATTTTATTCTCTTTTTCATAATAGTCCATATATGAGTCATTATCTTCATATTTTGCAATCAATCTTCCTCTTACAGAACCACTTTCATTTAGTTTAGAAGATACATCTACCATCCCACTATAAGAATCAAAAGAACCAGTTTTTAATGTAATATCAGCTGCAAACTCTTTACTCTTAGCTCTTTTTCTAATAAGATTTATACTCATTCCAGGATTTCCAGCTCCTGTTAATAAACCATTTGCACCCCTTACAATCTCTACTCTGTCAAAGATAGAAAGGTCTAAATCTCTTTCATCATAACTAGTATAAGTTGGCATTCCATCAACTTTATAATAGTCAATTGTAAAACCTCTTGCACTTGAGTTTAATCTTTCATCCCATCTACTCATTGAAACTCCAGTAACAGAAGCTAAGATTTCTTGATAAGAAGTAATTCCTAAATCCTCAAGTTTTTGGTGGGTAAATACACTTACAGATTGAGGTGTATCTTTTAGTGATAAACTTAGTTTTGTAGCAGATTTTGTTGAGTCTAGTGTATAAGAGTTCGTTGATTCAGTATCACTAGAACTTACAACATCTACTGTTCCAAGAGATGTTTTAGTTGTATCATTTTCAGCTGCGAATACTGAACCATGGATTAAGAAAGCTGCACAAAGTGACAGCCCTAATATTTTTTTATTTCTTATTTTCACAATATTTCCTTTATTGATAGTAATTATTAAAATTAAGATAAGCGAATTATTTCCTATTTATTCTTATAGAAATATTACAAAGAAACCTTACATGATAAGCAAAAAATAACATTAGTTAAAATCAATTTTGTACACACACTTTTCACATCTTTTTTTTATAGAATTAGAAATGGAAAATTTTGATATAGATAATAATTATTATATGAGAAACAAAAAAATAGATAACTCAACTATTGAAAATATTTGCAAATGCTTTGGGGAAGACCTTACTGCAAGTGAAGCCTCGATGAGAGTAAATATCAGTAGAGTCACTATAAATAAGTACTATAAACAACTTCGTACATATATTACAAATACTCAAGAGATTTCAAATAAGCAAAAACCAAAACATTGTTATATTAAATATTTTACACTCAATAAAAACTTTGTATTTTATATAGAGTATGACAATAAAACTATTTTGCTTAAGGATTGTAACTTTCCAATTGAAGAGGAAGTTAAAAATAGTTTAATCAGAAACAAAAAAATCAACTGCGCAAAACTACTACTAAATAAAAACAATAATAAATATATTGTTCTAGGTTATATGAATACAAAAAATACTCTAAATGAGTTTATTAATACTAGACTAAAAAAGTTTAGAGGGATAAATAAAACAAATATTGAAACTCATATAAAAGAATCAATTTTTAGATTTAATAACTCTAACTCTTCTGTATTCACAAATTTAACAACAGTTTTCTTATAGCATAATTTTATAAATTATTTATGTAATTTTGTATAAGTTTAATTTTATAATAAAATGATTATAATTCTCAAAATTAATACTAAAAGGGTAGAAATGAATAAGTTATTTAATACTATTTTATTTTCATTAGTCTTATCAACTTCTCTATTCTCTAACGAGATAGACAAATCGCTAGATATAATAGAAAAGACAAATAACAAACTAAAAAATTATCAAAATAAAATAGATAATTTAGAGTACCAAAGAGAAGAGCTTCTTAGCAAATATAAATATACAAATGCTGAACTAAAAAGTACTAGAGTATACAATGAGCAACTAAGAAAAATCCTTCAATCACAAAAAGAAGAACTTAGCAATATCAATCAACAAATTGTAGATATTGAAAATACTCAAAAAAATATTTTCCCTCTTATGTTAAACATGGTTGATAGCTTAAAAAAACTAGTTCAAATGGACACTCCTTTCTTACTTGATGAAAGAACAACTAGAATCGAAAACATAGAAAAAAGCCTTGATAAAGCAGATATTAAAACAGCTGAAAAATATAGAATTATTTTAGAAGCCTTTAAAATTGAGTATGACTATGCAAATAGTATTGAAACATACCAAGACAAAATTGATGCTACTACATATGATTTTCTTAGACTTGGAAGAACAGCTTTATACTATCAAAGTTTAGACCTTAAAACTTATGGATACTGGAATAATGAAACTAGATCTTGGGTTGAAGTAGAAAGTTCAAATGCAAAAGCGAATATCAGAAAAGGTATCAAAATTGCTAAAAAACATCAAAATGTTGATTTCCTAAATCTTCCATTCTTAACATCAAAGGATAACTAATGATTAAATATATATTAGCAACACTATTAATTATAAACTCAAGTTTTGCCCTTGATTTAGAAAATTTACTACATAGTGTAAAGCAAACATCAAATAAAGAAATCATTGATGAGAAAAAAAGACTAAAAGAGTTTGTTGAAAATAAAAACCAACAAAAAGCACTTTTTCTTCAAGCAAAAAAAGATTTAAAACTAGAAAATATTGAAACAAAAAGACTTAAAAAACTTATTGAAGCAAATGAAGAAGTTCTAACTTCAAAAGAAGCCGAACTAAATGTAAAGATTGGTGATTTAGGTGAGATGTTTGGAAGTGTAAGACAAACTTCAGCAGACTTTTTAACAAACTACCAAAGAAGTTTTACAGCATCAGAGTTTCCACAAAAAGAAGAGATTTTCACAAAATTCTCAAACTCTAAAAAACTTCCTACAATCGAAGAGTTAACTTCTTTTTGGCACACAATGCTAGATGAAATCATTCAAAGTGGACAAGTATCAACTTATCAAGCAAATGTTATTTTACAAAATGGTGAAAGAAATATTCAAGATGTAACTAGAGTTGGTGTATTTTCAGCCTTCTCAAATGGTAACTTCTTAAAGTATTCAAATGATATAAACTCATTAATTGAATTATCAACACAACCATCATCAGCATATACATCAAATGCACAAGATTTTGAGGAAAGCTCAAATGAAATAAAATCTGCACTAATTGACCCAACAAGAGGAACTCTTTTTGAAATGCTTGGTAACAATCCAACAATCATGGATAGAATTAACCAAGGTGGAATTGTAGGATATATTATTATTACTCTTGGTGTTTTAGGTTTATTATTTGCAGCATATAAAATTGTGTTTTTAAATCTTATTCATACAAAAATCAAAAAACAACAAAAGAATTTAGAAAACTACGATGATTCAAACTCTTTAGGAAAAATTGCAGGAGTATTTTATAAAAATGTAAATGACTCTATCAATGACTTAGAAATCAAAATTGGTGAAGCAATTTTAAAAGAGACGAATCATATCAAAAAAGGTCAAAGCTTTGTAAAACTTCTTGCAGCTGTAACTCCATTACTTGGATTACTAGGAACTGTTACAGGGATGATTGCAACTTTCCAAGCTATTACTTTATTTGGTACAGGTGACCCAAAACTTATGGCAGGTGGAATTTCAACTGCTCTTATTACAACTGTTTTAGGTCTTGTAACAGCTATTCCATTACTTTTTGCATATACATATATCTCTTCAAAAGCTGAAGCTATTGTATCTGTATTAGAAGAGCAAAGTATAGGAATGTTAGCAAAAACACTTAAATAACATGATTGATTTATATATAGATAACTTCTTTAACTTTTTTGACAAAGGTGGTTTTGTTTTATATATCGTATTTGCAATTGCCCTATTTCTTTGGGCATTGCTTATTGAAAGATATATTTACATTAGCTTTGAATATAAAAAATATGCAAAAGCTTTAAAGCAAGATTTATCACAAAAACAATTCAATCAAAAGTTTAAAGAAGAGATAAAAAAGTATTTAATTGAAGATTCAAATATCAAACTAAAATCAGGTCTTAGTTTTATCAAGACTTTGATTATTGTTTGTCCATTAGTTGGTTTATTAGGAACTGTTACAGGAATGATTGAAGTATTTGATGTAATGGCACTAAATGGTACTAGCAATGTAAAATCAATGGCAAATGGAGTATCAATGGCAACAATTCCAACAATGGCAGGAATGGTAGTTGCACTTAGTGGAATACTATTTGAGAAAAAATTAGAGCTATCAATAAAATACCATACAGATAAATTGTATTTAGAAATATCAAAGGTTTTATAAGATGAGAAGATTTTCACAAAAAAACAATAAAGAAGAGACTGAAATAAACTTAACACCAATGCTTGATGTTGTTTTTATTATGTTAATTTTCTTTATTGTTACAACCTCTTTTGTAAAAGAAGCAGGTATAGAAGTAAATAGACCAAGCGCAAAAACAAGTCAACAAAAAGCAGAAGCAAATATTTTAATAGCTATTAAAAATAATGATGAGATTTGGATTGATAAAAGAATGGTTGACATAAGAGCAGTTAGGTCAAACATAGAGAGACTAAAAGCTTCAAATACTCAAAGTAGTGTTGTAGTTCAATCAGACAAAGATGCTAGAACTGGTGTACTTGTAAAAGTCATGGACCAGGTAAGACTAGCTGGTATTACAAATATTTCTATTTCTACACTAAAGAACTAAGATGAGAATATTAATAGCTGTATCCGTATCTCTTGTTATCTCAATTGCGATGTTTGTGTTAATGCAAAAAATGACATCAACTCAAAGTGAGCATATAAAAAAAGAAACAAATCCCGTTCAGTTAACTTATTTAAGAGATAAAAAAGATACGGTTATTGAAAAGAAAAAAAGAGTTAAACCAAAAGAGCCTATTAAAAAAGTTGAGCCTAAAAAGCTAGAATTAAAAACAAAATTAAATCAACAACTAAATAAAAACGTAAAAATCAAGCCTTTAGATATTAGCCAAAATATTGATATCTCATCAATAAACTCTTTATCAGGAGCTAAAATAAATATTGGTTCAAATCTTTTAGATGCAAATATGTTAAATGCCCTAAAAAGAGTAAATCCAAGATATCCAAGACGAGCAAAAATAAGAAGACAAGAAGGTTTTGTACAACTAACATTTAAAATCGATTCTGGTGGTTTTGTATCAGGAGTTCAAGTTGTTGAATCAAACCCAAAAGGTGTATTTGAAGATGAAGCAGTAAAAGCAATAAAAAGATGGAGATTTAGACCTTCAAAAAATGATGTTGCAGGAAGCTTCAAAAATGCAACAATTACATTTAACTTTAGATTAGCAAGGTAGGAAATGATGTTAAAAAAAATATTGTTAATAATGTTCCTTTGTTTTTATACTAGTGCATTTGCCAAAATGCATATGTCAAAAAGTACATATAATAGCTTAATGAAAGCACAGAAACTAATAGAAAAAGATGATTATAAAACATCTAAAAAGATACTAGAAGAGTTGCTAAAAAGTGATTCTAAAAATGATTATGAAAAGTCATATATTCTACAAACACTAAGTAATATTTATATTCATGAGGACAACTATAAAAAAGTTGCAAAAGCTTATAAGCAAATCATTAAATATAATGCCTTTGAAAAAGATAGTATTGATAAAATCAAGTTCTCTTTATCAAAGATTTACTTATCACTAGAAAAATACAAACCTAGTATCAAGCTTTCAAATGAGCTTTTAAATAGTAAAGTTTTAAAGAAAAATGATGTTTATGAAACACTGATTTTGGCTTATTATTATGAGAAGAAATATAAAAAAAGTATCAGCTACTCAAAGAAATATTTCTCTTCTAAAAAAGAGATAAAAGAGTCATGGTATAAAATTCTTTATTCTTCTTATGTTGAAATCAAAGATTATAACAATGCCATAAAAACTATGGAAATCATGGTTAAACTTTTTAGTAAAAATGAAAGTTATTGGGTTCAACTTGCTTCTTTATATCAAGAAAAAAATAGACTAAAAGACTCTTTAGCAACATTAGAATTAGCCTACAAAAATGGTGTATTAAAAAACAAAAACAATATTTTATATTTTATAAATATCTCTTTACAAAATGGTGTTTATAAAAAAGCAAATGACTTACTTACAAAAGCTGTAGAAACTGGATTAGTAAAAGAAGATAAAAAGATATTTGAATTACTTGTTTCAACACATGTAAATGCAAAAGATATTGACCTAGCAATCAAAAAAATCAAATCTTCTGAATATGGAAAGGAGAATAAATACAAACTTATTCTTGCAAACTTATATTATCAAAAACAAGAATTCAAAGATAGTATTGCTATTTTAGATACTATGAAAACAAAAAGAAACACTAAAACTGCTGGAGAAAAAGAGCTTTTAAAAGCCTTATGTTTTTATGAATTAGATGACAAAAAAACTTCTATCAAAATTTTAAAACAAGTAGTTAAAAACCCTTATCAAAAGAAAAGAGCAAGAAGTATTTTAAAAAGCCTTGAGAGTTAACTCTCAAAGCTTATTATAAAACTAGTATTATCTTCTTGACACTTAGCGTTTAACTTTCCACCCATATTTTTTTCAATAATCATTTTTGACATATAAAGTCCAAGTCCTGTTCCCTTTGAATTAAACTTTGTAGAAAAATATGGTTCAAAAATCTTTTCTAAAATCTCTTCTTTTATAGCTCCACCATTGTTTTTTATTTCTATGATAATTTTTTCAGCTTTATATACTTTTATCTCTATAAATGGATTTTCAGTCTTATTTTGAAGGATTGCATCTTTTGCATTATTTAAAATATTTATCAATACTTGTTCTAGTTGACTTTTGTATGAATTTAACTCTAGGCTATCATCAATATCTAGTTTTAACTCAATCAAGTTATCCTTTAATGCACTTCCAACTATATTAATAGTACTTTTTATTGCACTATGTATTTTAAACAACTCTTTATTTTTTGTAGGTGTAAAAAAGTCTCTAAAATCATCTATTGTTTTAGAAAGATACTCTATTTGATTTTGAAGTTTAGAAGAGATTTCATCTACTTTCTCTTGGTCTAACTGTCCATAGGCAAACTTATATTTTAAGTCTGTAGATACTAGGTTTAAAATATTTAATGGTTGTCTCCATTGATGTGCTATATTTGAAAGCATTTCACCCATTGAAGCTAATTTTGATTGTTGGATTACTAAATCTTGCTGTTGTTTTATTTCTGTAATATCTTTTGCTATAAGTAATACTTTGTTTTGTTTTTTTATTTTGATTAAATTTACAAATAAGATTAGACTCTTATTTTTTATAGGCAAAATAAACTCAAACCTTTGTGTACTATTTTTTAAACTATTTTCAAAATTTGAAATAAACTCTTCACGCCCTACTTTTAAAAACTTATCAAGCTTTTCATGTATAAGCTCTTTTTCTTCAAAACCTGAAATATCAAAGGTAGCTTTATTTGAAAACTCAATAACTCTATTTTTATCTAAAATCATTACCATATCATTTGTAGTATCTAAAATAGTAGTAAACTTTTCATTTAATATATTTAGCTTTTTATTTAACCTTTTTGTATCATTTAAATTTTTATATAAGTTTTTTATTATCTTTAGGATAAAAAAACCAACAAGATAAGTTAAAGATAAAACCAATAAAGAAGTAAATATATACTGTAGGTTTTGACTTCTATTTAAACCAGTTAAATACTCTTCTTTAGGTTTTAATATCAAAATAGGTTCATTTGCAATAGGAACATCAAGTTTTCTTGAAATAAGAGTTCCACTTGTATAGTTTTTGTTTGTTAAAACCTCTTTATAGTTTTCATACTCTTGCTTAAAATTATAAGGCTTTTCTAAAAACAATCCCCAACTTCTTTTTTCATCATAATGAATCAAAGTATTACCATCTTTATCAACTAAAATCATGTTGTATAAAGTAATATCTTCAAAAGCTTTTAAAAACTCATCCATAAAAAAGTTTATGATTAGAATCCCATCAAATTCACCCTTATAAACAATTGGTAAAACTGCTCTTAAAGTTGGTTTATAAGGTTTTTCCACTTGTGCATTTTCTATATTTAAATCAAGGTTAGAAAACCAAACCTTTGCAGTGGGATTGTTTTTTGAATCAATAAAATAGTATCTATCTGATTTGTTTTGTAAGTTTGTTGATAAAAAGCTTTTAGTATTTTCTGATTGTTTATCAACCCTTACAATTTCATTTCCATTTTTGTCAATATATCTCAACTGCATAAAACTTGAATGAATATTTGAAGTTAACAAAAACATCTTTTTTAAATGCTCTAAGTTCTTTTCATTTGGTTCTTGTAAATACTTAGTAAAAACTTCTGTAGTACGAAGATTTTTTAAAACAAGTTCAGACCTATCAATAAATTTCTGAAGAAGTTTTTCTCTTTCGTCTATTTGATCTTTTCCATTTTTAACTATGAGGTTATTTATACTATTGTAGAAAAATATTTTATCAATTGCGATAAAAGCAACAAGTATAAATATTGAATATAAAAATAGTATTATTCTTGTTTTTATATCTTTTAATTCGGAGTTTTTTTTTATCAAGTGGCATCTTTAAAATTAATAAATAGTAATATAATTGTACAAAAAAACATTTTAAAAAATTATTAATTTCCATTCCCTTGGAATCGGCTTGGTCTTTAATAAAAACTTAACTAAAACTTTAATAAAATCTGTAATTTTTTTTTATAGGTGTATAGAAAGTGTTCAATAAAAAATTCAATATCTCTTTACTTTATGTTGAAGATGATATTCATACAAGAGAAGAGTTATCTTCTATTCTATCTTATCACATAGATGATTTACATATTGCAGAAAATGGAGATGAAGGCCTTAAACTTTTTGAAGAGAAAAAACCCGATTTAGTTTTAACAGATATCAAAATGCCACTTTTAGATGGTATTGCAATGAGTAAAAAAATTAGGGAACTTGATTCTAATGCCAAAATTATTTTATTAACTGCTTTTAATGAACCTGACTACTTAGTTGAAGCTATAAAAATGCATATTGACTCATATATCACTAAACCTGTAAATATTCAAGAACTACTTGAAAATATTGAAAAGCTAACAACACACATTGAACTAAAAAAAGAAAAAGAGAATATTGGAAACCTTTTAGAAGAGTACAAAAAAACAGTTGACTTAAGTTCTATTGTTTCAAAAACCAATGCAAAAGGAGTTATCACTTTTGTAAATGAACAATTTGAAACAATTTCAGGATACAAAAAAGAAGAGCTAATAGGAAAATCACACAATATCGTAAGACATGAAGATACTCCAAGTGAAGTCTTCAAAGATATGTGGAATACAATTAGAGTTTTAAAAAAGCCATGGCATGGAAAGATTAAAAACAAGAAAAAAGATGGTAGTCCTTATTATGTACAAACTGTAATAAATCCTATTTTAGACATAGATGATAATATCATAGAGTTTATTGCTGTTCGTTCTGATATTACAGAACTAGAAGAGACAAAACTAAAATTAGAGCAAGAGTACCAAAAGACTTCAATAAAATATAATGAGGCTTCATCACTATCAAGAATATATGAAGATGCTTTTGATAAGAGTAGTATTATTCTTAGAGTTACAAGTGATATGAAAATCAAATATATCAATGATATGTTTTGTGAACTAACAGGATACTCAAAAGATGAACTTGTAGGAAAATCTTACTGGACTATGACACACCCTCAAACGCAAAAAGAGCTTTTAGAAAAAGCTTTTGTTTATGCAAAAGAGAATGGCGTATGGAAAGGTCAGTTAAAAGGTATTACAAAAGACAAAAAAGATATTCACTATATTTCAACAATAGTTGCAATTAAAGATGTAAATAATAACCTACTAGAGTATCTTGGAATAAGACTTGATATTACAAAAGTAATTGAACTACATGAAGAACTAGAAGAGACTCAAAGAGAAGTAATTTATACAATGGGTGAAATTGGGGAAACAAGGTCAAAAGAGACTGGTTTTCATGTAAAACGTGTTGCAGAATACTCAAAACTACTTGCTCTTAAATTCGGTTTATCAAAAGATGAAGCAGAGATTTTAAGACTTGCAAGTCCTATGCATGATATTGGAAAAGTTGGTATTCCTGATTCTATATTAAATAAACCAGGAAAGCTTACAGCCCAAGAGTATGAGACAATGAAAGAACACGCTCAAATAGGTTATGAACTTCTTAAAAACTCTACAAGAGATATATTAAAAGCTTCAGCTATTGTTGCGTATGAACACCATGAAAAATGGGACGGAAGTGGCTACCCTAGAGGTTTAAGTGGTGAAGACATTCATATTTATGGAAGAATTACTGCTATTTGTGATGTTTTTGATGCCTTAGCCCACGAAAGACCTTATAAAAAAGCTTGGGAACTAGATAGAATTATTGCTCTATTTAAAGAAGAGAGAGCTAAACATTTTGACCCTACTTTAATTGATTTATTCTTAGAAAACTTGGATGAGTTTTTAGAAATTCAAAATGCTTATGAAGGAAGAGTTTAATAATACTTCCTTCTTTTTACTAAGTCTTTAGGTAACACACCAAAATACTTAAAAAAAGCAGTTGAGAAGCTTTGCTGATATTTGTATCCAATTATTTTTGAAACTTCTGAAATATTGTACTCTCCAGTACTTAGTAAAACTTTTGCTTTTTCCATCCTAGTTTTTAAAACTAAAGCCCCAGGAGTTGTATCAAAAAGCTCTTTAAAACCAAACTTTAATTTAAACTCATTTATTGCTACTTTTTTACAAAGCTGTTCTAAACTATAAAATTCATCTGCTTTTTCTATTAACTCTTTTGCTTTGTATAAAGCAAGCTTATCCTCATAATTTATTTTTGAACATCCACAATCACATAAATTATTATGCTCATTTACGATAGAGTTCAACTCTTCATATATTAACTCAAAAACTTTACTTTGAATATACAGGTTATTTAATTCCCCTTCAAAAGGTGAGTTATATAGCTCTTTTGCAAGAGAAACAATCTTATAGTTTTGAAACTGTTTTTCAAAGGTTGTTGAAACATTGTTTCTATAGTTTTTAAATAACTCATCTGTGTTTTCAATTTTATTTAAAAAGTATTTCTCTAAAAACTCATCCCTTAAAATAAGGCATAGGCTATTATTTTTTGAGTTTTTATCAAAATCCAATACAGAATCATATTCATTTATATATTTAGTGATTATTCTATTTTCTTTTATATTCAAAGTTTTATTGTTACTTTTATCTAGATAGTTAAACTTTCCTCCTAAATTAACAACTATAGAAAGACCTGAGACAAAAGACCTAGAGCTTAATGTTAATCTTTCATTGAAACTAGTCTCTGTTTTAAACATAAGAATGTCTTTACTTACAATCTCTTTTTTACTTACGAAAGAACCAAGATTCTTAGGTAGCTTAAAATTTATTGTTTCGGAACTATTTGATTCAAGCATAAACTCATCAAAATTTTCAAGATTTACTTTATATGACATTAAAAATACCTTTATATTAAAAAAAAATCCTTTTATATTAACTTTTGATTTGTTTTTAATTATGATTATCATTATAATTCTAGCATTTTAAAACATAATACATAATAAGACAAGGAAAAATTATGAGAAGAACTAAAAAGCTAGTATTTTTATCTTTAGTTTGTAGTACTTTACTATATGCAAACAATACTAAAAATACAAATGCAACAAATCTTGATAGTATTACAGTTACTGCAAATAAAGTAGAAGAAAATATCAAGGATGTTCCCCAAAGTATCACAGTAATTGATGGTACAGTAATTGAAGAAAAAGGGATTAAAAAAATCTCTGAAGTAATCAAGGAAATCCCAAATATGAATTTTCAAAACTCTACAAATGGAGGAATGAGTTCTTTTAGAGGGCTAAATACTTCAATGTTTACAAATAACAATCCCGTAGTAATATATGTTGATGGGGTGCCATATTATGATAGAGTTGACTTTAATCCATCACTAGAAAATATTGAAAGAATTGAAGTATTAAGAGGTCCACAAGGTACACTATATGGTAAAGATGCAATTGGTGCTGTTATTAATATCATAACTAAAGCTCCAACAAATGAATGGAGCGGAAGTCTTCTAGCAGAGTATGGAAGTGACAACCTTTATAAAACTTCATTCAATACTAGTGGAGCTATTATTGAAAATAAACTTTTTGCAGGGATTAATGGTTCTTTTAAAAAAGAGGATGGTTGGATTACAAATAATTATTCAGGAATGGATGAAGATGCAAATAAAAAAAGTGATAGAAAAACAAGTGCTTTCTTACTTTTTGAACCAAATGAAAAATTCTCTGCAAAAATAACTATGACAAATAATTATGAAAAAGACTATTTTATGGATGGTTTTAGTGCTGACCCATCTATTGATATAAATAAACTAAAACGAGAAGATGCTGAAAATGTAAGTTTTGATGTTCCAGCTTACGAAAGAACAAAGGTAAAATCAGAGAATTTAAACCTAAGTTATGAGTTTGAAAAAATGAGACTTGAATCAATAACAACACATAAAAGAGTTGATTTTGATGGAGAGTATGATACTGATAATTTTTCAAATACACCAAGTGATGGATTAGGTCAGTTTAACTATACTGAACTAAAAACATGGACTCAAGAGTTAAGACTTTCTAGTAAAAATCAGGATATCAAATGGATTACTGGTTTATATTTTGATAAAGAAGATAGATCGCAAGGTCCCTATGGAGCAGAACAACTATATATGGGAGGAGTTTTTACAGGGGATGCTAACTCTAAAGCAAACAGTAAGACACAAGCTATTTTTGGACAAACAATGATTCCTTTAGGTGAAGACTTTGAGTTAACTTTAGGAGGTCGATACCAAAAAATAAAAAAAGATATTGATGTAACAGCTAAATCTAGTTGGTCAGGTATGGCTAATCCTGATGTTAATTACAAGGATGAAAAAACTTGGAATACATTCTTACCAAAGCTTGCATTAATGTATCACATAAACAATGATACTACAAGTTATATCTCTGTTTCAAAAGGATATATGCCAGGAGGATTTAATTACTACCCTTCTAGTGATGATAGTTCTCAAAATAGCTTTGAAGCACAAAAATCAACTAACTATGAAATCGGTTTAAAACACTTAGGTGAAGACTATGCTATCAATTTTGCAATTTTTAAAATGGATATAAAAGATATTCATGTTTACAAACAACTTATGGGAGGAACTGTATTTGCTACAAGTAATGCAGAAAAAGCCCACTCACAAGGAATTGAGCTTGATGGTTCATACTATATCACAGACAACTTACAATTATCAGCAGCCTTTGGTTTAATAAATGCAAAATACGATGAATATGATAATGGAACAAGAAACTATGATGGAGAAAGAATAGAAGGAACACCTAGATATACAGCAAGCCTTGGTCTTGCATATATGCAAGAAAAAGGTCTGTATGGAAGACTTGATATTCATGCTCGAGGGAAAACAGCTTTTATTGATGGAGCAGATAATGACAATTTAGTTGAAGCAGATGGAGGAATCACTTCTAATATAAAAGTTGGTTACAAAACAAAAAGCTTTGATGTATTTAGTTATATCAACAATATAACAGATGAAGATTATGTAAGTTCATATATGTCTAAGCCCGGTACATCTTGGGTTGGATTTAATGAGCCTAGAAGATTTGGAATCGGTATTAAATATAGTTTCTAATCAATACCTCCTATAAAAATCATCCCACATAACTAATAGATATTGATAGGTTTATCAATATCTATTAAGCTCAAAACAATCTTAGGAATCAATAATGAATAAACAAACAAATAAAAAACATGGACTATGGGCTATTATGAAACCTGTAATGTTTGAGATACGTTTAGCAATGCTTTTAGCAGCAATTGGAAGCTTATCTTTAATTGCTACACTTATCATTTTATCTTTAACTTTAACAAATATTATGCAAGGCACTCCCCTAGAAATCTTTGATATAAAACTTGACCTTGTAAATACAATTGTATTATTAGCAATAATGACAAGTATAGCTTTTGTATCAAGATTTTATGCTTTTGTAGTTTCTCACTTAGGAGCATTTAGATTAGAACAAATTTTACGTACTAAACTAGCCCAACATTTAGCAGAAGTTCCTTTGGGATATATTATTTCAAATGGTTCTGGAACACTAAAAAAAGTAATGCAAAATGATGTTAGAAGTTTACATACTTTTGTAGCGGACAGTGTTCCTATGATAGCAAAAAGTGTACTTGCTCCTATTACAACACTAATAGTTCTATTTATAATAGATTTTAGACTAGCCCTTGCTAGTATCTCTATTTTAATTCTTGGTTGGCTTGCTATGGCTTATGCTATGAGAGATTCAAAAGAACTAAGAGAAAAATATGACCAAAGCCAAAGTGATATCAATAAAGCAGTAATTGAGTTCGCACAAGCTATGCCAGTAGTAAGAACTTTTGATGATGGAACAAGTTCTTTCAAACGATATAATAACTCACTTCATGCATATAAAGAGAACTTAAATAATTGGATGAAAATAAGTGCAATTCCTGCAAAACTAGGAATGATAATCTTAAGTCCACTTCCTACACTTTTAGCCGTTTTATTTACAGGAGTTATTCTTTTAAACGCTGGGTCATTAGAACTTTTTGCTTTAATTTCTGCACTTTTTTTAAGTACTGGTATGGCAGATGCCATGATGCCTTTAATGTGGCTTCAAAACTTTATCAAAAAATCTCAAGCCTCAGCATTAAAGATTCAAGAAGTATTAGATATCCCTACTTTGCCTGTATCTAAAAATGTACAAACTCCAACAAGTTTTGATTTAGAGTTTAAAGATGTATTCTTTAAATATGAAAATGTAGAAAAAAACTATGCTCTAAAAAATATAAACTTTAAAATAGAAAGTGGAAGTGTCACAGCTTTAGTAGGTCCAAGTGGTGCAGGAAAAAGTACCATTGCAAAACTTATTCCTAGATTTTGGGATGTAAGTAAAGGAGAGATTTGTATAGGAGGAGTAAATATTAAAGATATAGAGCCACAAGTTTTAATGAATACTGTCTCTTTTGTATTTCAAGATACCTTTCTTTTTCAAGACACAATCTACAACAATATTAAAATAGCAAATCAAAATGCAACCAAAGAAGAGGTAATAAAAGCAGCAAAAGCAGCCCAAATACATGATTTTATTGAAAGCCTTCCAAAAGCTTATGAAACTAAAGCAGGAGATAGAGGAACAAACCTTTCAGGGGGACAAAAACAACGTATCACAATAGCCCGTGCAATTTTAAGAGACACTCCTATTGTAGTACTTGATGAAGCAACTGCTTTTGCAGACCCAGAAAATGAAGAAGAGATAGTTAAAGCCTTAGCAAACCTAACTGTAAATAAAACAGTTATTATGATAGCTCACCGCCTTTCAACTATAAAAAATGCTGACCAAATAGTAGTGTTTAACCAAGGAGAAATAAGTGAAATAGGCAAACACGAAGAGCTATTAGAAAATAAATCTATCTACAAAAAGTTATGGGATAACTATGAAAAAGCAAGTCAATGGAACTTAGAAAAAGGAAAAGAAAATGAATAATGAAAAAGTATCTTCATTTAAAGAATCTTATGAGACAACTATCAATATAGCAGGAAAGAACGATAGATTAGTGAAAAGAAGTTTTTTATATTTTATTCTTGCTTATGTTTTTCAAGGTTTAGCTTTTGCTCTATTTTTCCCTTTATTAAATAATATTTTTACAAGTGAATTTAGTATAAAGAAAAGTCTATTTTGGCTTGGAGCAATTTGCATACTTAGTTTAATCTCTTTCTTTTTTCGGTGGTTAGGTTCAGGTTTTCAATACTCAAAAGATATTGTACAAATAACCCATGAACTAAGAATAAAACTTGGAGAAAAAATAAAAACTATGCCTCTTCAAAATCTATACAAATATAGAACTGGAGAATTAAACTCTATTTTAGCACAAAATGTTGATGAATCAATTCTTCATATGGGAATAGTTTCAGGAATGTTTTTTGAAGTTCTTATTGTGCCTCTTGTGATAATTTTAGCAACATTTTTTATAGACCCTAGTATGGCATTAGCTCTTCTTATTGCTATTCCTTTTGCTATTCCTGTTTATTATTGGAGTAGAAAAAAAACAAAATGGGATAAAACAGAAGGAATAAAAGCTCATGCAAAACTTGAAGCAGATACTATTGAATATATTCAAGGTTTACCTATTTTAAGAGCTGTAAACCAAGTAGGTGAAAATGCACAAAACCTTCAAAAATCTATAACTAATTTAAGAGAAGTACAAAAAAAAGGTGTTTTTGCTTCTACTCTTCCAATGATTATAATGAATACTCTAATTGAGTTTTTGTTTTTATTTGTTCTTGTTTTAGGAAGTATTTATATTACTAATGAAGAGTTTAGTATAGGAGCTTTAATTGCTTTACTTATTATTTTAGGAAGACTATCTGAACCTTTAGCAAACTTTTTAGCAGTTGCAAGTGTTTTAGATATTATGGAAGCTTCTTTTAAACATATTCGAAAACTTTTAGATATAAAAGAGTTTTTTATAAAAGAACCAAAACAAAAACCTAAAAAATTTAATATTAACTTTGAAAATGTAGATTTTGCTTATGAAGGAAATACAAAAAATAGTTTAGAAAGTTTAAATCTTGAAATCAAAGACAACTCACTTACTGCAATAGTTGGACCATCAGGAAGTGGTAAGACAACAATTACAAAACTAATTATGAGATATGATGACCCACAAAAAGGTCTAGTAAAAATTGGTGACGTAGATATTAGAAGCATGAAGCAAACTACTTTAATGAGTTATATCTCTGTAGTATTTCAAGATGTCTATTTATTTGATGACACTATTTTAAATAATATTCGTATGGGAAAACCAAAGGCAAGTGATGAGGAAGTATTAGCTGCTTCTAAAGCTGCATTTTGTCATGAGTTTGTTTCACGTCTTCCCCATGGATATGAAACAAAAGTTGGGGAAATTGGTGGAAGTTTAAGTGGAGGAGAACGTCAACGTATTTCTATTGCAAGAGCTATTTTAAAAGATGCACCTATTGTAATACTTGATGAACCCACCTCAGCACTAGACACAGAAAGTGAAGTAGCTGTTCAAAATGCTTTAGATGAACTTATCAAAGACAAAACTGTAATTGTCATAGCCCATAGACTTTCTACTATTGCCCATGCTGATAATATCCTAGTAGTAGAAGATGGTCATATTAAAGAACACGGTACCCACCAAGAATTATTTAACAAAAAAGATAAATATTATGCCATGTTCCAAGCGCAACAAAGAGTAAAAGAGTGGGATGTAAAAAGTAGTATCAAATGAAAAAAAAACTAACTTGGAATACTATATTTTTATTGTTTAGTCTTTATACTACTCAATTCTTAGGTTTAGGCTTCTTTATTGAAGCCTTCATTGGGATTTTAAGACAAAATGGAGTTTCATTAGAAAACCTTGGTTTTATATACATGCTAGGTCTTTTTTGGGTATTTAGGTTTTTATGGGCTCCATTTATAGATAAGATATACTTTAAAAAAATGGGGCATTATCGTGCTTGGATTCTTATTTTCCAGTCACTGATGGTTATTACACTTCTTTTTATTGCTTTATTACATATAGATAAAAATCTACCTCTAATAATAATTCTATCTGTATTTTTCGCTTTTTTTGCAGCATCACAAAATATTGCTTTAGATGCCTTTGCATTTAAAGTAACCTTTAAAAGACAACGCTCTTTAATAAATGGAATTAAAGCTGCGGGTGGACTTATTGGAATGATTTTAGGTGGAGGCTTTGGTTTAATTCTTTATTCAAAATTAGGCTGGCACCCTACTATGTTTATTATGGCTATATTAACAGCAATCTCTCTTATTCAAATATTTATTTATTCAGAACCAAAGATGAAACATGCAAACTTTATTGAGAAAGTAGATTATAAACAATATCTTACTTTTTGGAAAACAAAAGAAAAAAAACTATGGTTTATTTTACTTTTCCTTTATCCAATAACTATCTCTTCAGCTTTTGGAATAACTACTCCTTTACTAGTTGATTTAAATTGGAGTTTAGACAAAATAGGTTTTGCTGTTCACATTGTAGGTTATGGAATAGGTTTTTTAGCCTCATTTGCCACTTCCTTTTTAATAAACAAATTTGGAAGAAAAATCATCTTGATAGTTGCAGCAATAGGACAAATAGTTGGTATCTTAATGCTATTCTTAATTTTTAAATACCATGAAAATGAGTTCCTTGTGATGTTTATTGTAGGGTTTATATTTTTATTTTATACTCCATCACAAGTATTAATGACAACCTTAATGATGGACTTATCTTCAAATAAATCTCCCGCCTCACAATTTGCAATACAACATAGTATTTATATGTTCTCTGGAATTTTCTTTAGCTCTATGTCTGTTTCTTTATCAGGTGTTCTAGGTTATGAAAAGGTAATTATAATTTGTGCCTTTATAGGCTTATTCTCTATTTATTTTTCTACAAAAATTGAATTTATTTTAAAAAGGAATAAAAATGAAAGAAATCAAGCCTTTAATGGCAGTTAATATTTTATGTGTATCTTCTATGATGGCTTTTTTAGCTGTCGTAGGACCAATAATTAGAAAGTTAAATCTACAAGAGTGGCACGCAGGACTTATGGTCGCTCTTGCAGGAGTTGCTTGGGTTTTACTTTCAAGATTTTGGGGTAAAAAAAGTGATTATTATGGAAGAAAAAATATTCTAGTCTTTACAATATTTGGATTTTTTCTTTCTTACTTATTTTTAGCAGGCTTTGTAAACTATGCCATGATAACTCCACCTACTGTTATTATTTCACTTAGTGCTTTAGTTTTTGCCAGAGTTATGATTGGAGTATTTTATTCTGCTATTCCTCCTGTTTCAAATGCTTTAATTGCAGATAAAGTTGAACCTAGAAAAAGAACTTCTTATATGGCAAGCTTAGGAGCAGCAAATGGAATCGGAATGATTATAGGACCAATGGCTGGGGGAGCACTTGCTATATATGGATTAACTACACCTTTATATTTTGCAGCTATTTTGCCTCTAGTTGCTGTTGTAATTATATACTTTAAATTAGAACCAAGTAAAAAAAGAGAAAAGACTCAAGAAAAACCTATTCATTTTTTAGATAAACGATTAAGACTTCCTATGATAACTTCATTTTTTACTATGTATAGTATCGTAACCTCACAAGTTTGTATTGGCTTTTTTATACTTGATAAATTCTATTTAGGAGAGATTGAAGCAGCAAAAAGTACAGGATATATTTTAGCCGTTATTGGTGTTGTTTTTATAATAACACAAATTGCTGTTTCAAAATTAAAAAATATTTCTTCTTATACTTGGCTAACACTAGGCTCAATTCTTTGTGCTAGTGGTTATTTTTTAGTTAGCATTATTACAACACAACTTCAACTAACAATTGCATTTAGTATTGGAACTGTTGGCTTAGGAATGTTAATGCCTGCATTTTTAGCAATCACTGCAAATAGTGTGCAAGAACATGAGCAAGGAGTTGCAGCAGGAACAGTTTCTGCTGCACAAGGATTAGGAATAATTATAGGACCATTATTAAGTACATTACTTTATGAAATAAAACCTGAAATACCTTTTTTATTTTCAGCAGTTACTTTTTTACTTTTGACTATAATTTCACTTTCTTATAAAAAAGAGGACCTTATAAAATGTTAGAAGTTATTATCTTAAGTATTGCACTTAGTATGGATGCATTTGCTGTTTCTATTGGTTTAGGAATAAAAAACAAAGAAAAGATAAAAAGCCTTGCAATTGTTGCAGGTTTATATTTTGGTATCTTTCAAGCTTTAATGCCATTTATTGGTTATGCAGGTGGTGTTGGTTTACAAGATATTATTGGTGGCTATGATTTTTGGATTGCCTTTATTCTTTTACTTATAATTGGTGGAAAAATGATTTATGAAGCCTTTTCAGAACCAGTTGAAGAAGAGATAACAAAAGTTTCACACAAAATATTATTAACCCTTGCTATTGCTACAAGTATTGATGCTATGGCAGCAGGTTTTTCTTTACACTTATTTAATCTAAATGTATATTTATCATTAGCAATTATTGGTATTACTACTTTTATCTTTAGTATTTTAGGTGTTTACTTAGGAGTAAAAGGTGGAGCAAAATATGAAAGTAAAGCCGAAATTCTGGGTGGAGTTATTCTAATCATCATTGGATTTAAAATTCTATTACAAAACCTATTAGTTTAAAAAAGAAAAGAGGCTTTGCCCTCTTTTTATTTTTGTGTTTCTAAGTTATAATAATAAAAAATAATTAAGAGAAATACAAATGAAATATAAATTTTTTACAATCTCAATTCCTATTCTTTTACTAGTTATTGCTTCTTTTTATGTAACATCTAAATTTATTAAACCACCTCCCAAAAAAGAGATCACAATAGCTACTGGTTCTAAAAGTGGAAACTACTATAAAACAGCCCTAATTTACAAAGAATTATTAGAAAAAGAGAATGTAAAAGTAAACCTTTTAACTTCTGCTGGTTCTATTGAAAATATAAACTTACTAAAAGAGAATAAAGCTGATATAGCCTTTTTACAAAATGGAACTATCAAAAACAACCAAGAAGGAATAAAATCCTTAGCCTCTATATATTATGAACCTCTGTGGGTTTTTTATAGAAATGAAGGTTTCCCTATAAATTATGTTATTCAACTAATCTCAAAAAAAATATCAATTGGAAGAGAAGGTAGTGGAACTAAAGACTTGGCTTTAAAAGTTTTAAAAGACAATGGCATAAATCAAGACAACTCTCAAATTTTCAATTATGATGCAAGTAAAGCAAGAGAAGAGCTTGAAAAAGGAAACATCGATGCAATGTTTGTTGTTTCTTCTCATAAATCAGATACCATAAAAGAGCTACTTGCAAATCCAAAGATAAATATTTTAAGCTTTAAAAGAGCAAAAGCCTATAGTAGAAAATATCCATTTTTAGAGGCTCTAAATCTATATGAAGGAACCTTAGATTTATATAAAAACTTACCAGATGAGAATATTGGTCTTCTTTCTACAACTGCAAATTTAGTGGTTAAAGATGGTTTTTCTGAAGAGTTAATTAGACTAGTTCTAAAAAAAGTAAAAGAAGTACATAATAAAAAAGACCTTTTCGCAAAAGCTGAACAATTTCCAAATGCTTTAAATATGCAACTTGAAATGCACGAAGAAGCCCAAAGGTATTTTGAGTATGGAGATACTTGGCTTGAAAAGATTTTTCCTTATTGGATAGCTTCAAATATAGATAGGTTAAAACTTCTTATTATCCCTTTACTTACTTTACTTTTCCCACTATTTAAAGGTTTTTTCCCACTATTTAAAGGTTTTTTCCCACTATACACATGGACAATGCGTTCAAAAATATATAGATGGTATGAGGAAGTTAAAAACTTAGATAATAGTATAGATAGTTTAGAGTCTAAAGATTTAAGAGTTCAACTAGAAAAGGTACAAAAACTAAGACAAGAAATTCAAAAGGAGACAAAGGTTCCCCTTTCTTTTATGGGTGAATATTACAATTTGCAACTACATCTTGATTTGATAGAGAACAAAATAGAAAAGAAGCTTTCTTAATAGTTTAAAAAGCTATTATATTTACTTTAGTTATAATGCGTGTTTAAATAATTTTAAGGAAGTATAAATTGAGAATATTATCTGGAATTCAACCAAGTGGAACTTTACATATTGGTAACTACTTCGGAGCGATTAAGAAAATGGTTGAGTCACAAGACCAAGGTGATTTATTTGCATTTGTTGCATCATACCATGCTTTAACAACAGTTAAAGAAAAAGAGCTTTTAGAAAAAAACATTTTTGAAGCAGTAGTTAACTTTTTATCATTAGGAATGGACCCTGAAAAATCAACTTTTTGGGTACAAAGTGATGTAAAAGAGGTACTTGAATTATACTGGATATTATCAAACCATACATCTATGGGACTTCTTGAAAGAGCACACTCATACAAAGATAAAGTAGCAAAAGGTATCAATGCTAATCATGGATTATTTTCATATCCTGTTTTAATGGCTGCTGATATTTTACTTTATGATTCAAATATTGTTCCTGTTGGAAAAGACCAAATCCAACACGTAGAAATGACAAGAGATATTGCTAATAGCTTTAATCACCACTACAACACAGATATTTTTGTTCTACCTGAAGCAAAAGTTGATGAAGTTGTAGCAACAGTTCCAGGAACAGATGGAGCTAAAATGTCTAAATCATATGGAAATACTATTGATATGTTTGGAACAAAAAAAGGTGTTAAAAAACAAGTTATGGGAATCGTAACTGACTCAAAAGAGCTTGATGAACCAAAAGAGTGGGAAAACTGCAATATCTATAAACTTTGTGAACTATTTATGAATGATGATGAATTAAAAGAGTTACAAGGAAGATATGCAACTCCTGGTGAAGGTTATGGACACTTCAAGTTAACACTACTTGATAAAATCAATGAACACTTTGCACCATACCAAGAAAGAAGAGAACACTTATTAAACAATCCAAAAGAAGTTCAAGAGATTTTAGATTTTGGAGCAAGTAAAGCAAGAAAAGTAGCAAGTGCAAAAATGGAGCAAATTAGATCAATAGTTGGTCTGTAAGGATAAAAAATGATACCTGAAGTATTAGATATAGCAATAAAAGATATTGTTACTATAGATTCAAATAAAACACTTGATGAAGCTGTTCAAAAAATGGCAGCTTCAAATCTTAGAACAATAGTTATAACTGATACTTCATCCTACAAAATTCTTACTACAACTCAATTAATTGATTTTAAATTAGAAAGAGTAGACCACGGCACAAAACTTAAAGATTTAGGATTAAGAGAGGTTAAGGTTATAAATAAAAGCCTTAACTTAATCAATCTTCTAAACCAAATTAACTCTACAGAAGAGTATATGGTAATTGTCGATGAAAACAATAAACTAGAAGGAATCCTTTCTTATACTGATATAATCAATAATATTGACCCTCAAATGTTAATGGAGAGACAAACTCTTGGTAATCTTATCTTAAACTATCAAGCTGTTTTTGCCTATGAGGATTCATCTGCACTTCATGCTGTTAAACTTATAAAAAATAGTGGAAATGATGCTGTTATAATTAAGAATAATGAAGAAAAAGCAGTGGGGATTTTTACTTCAAAAGACTTTATAAATCTTATACATTTAGATTGTAATTTAACACAAAAGATTTCAAACTTTATGACAAGTCCTATTAAAACTCTAAAAGAGCACTCAACTATTGCAGATGCTTTAGCATTTATTAGAAAACAAAGGTTTAAAAGAATTATTATTGAAAATGATAAAGGTTATGTAACAGGTATCATCTCTCAAAAAGAGCTTTTAAGAATTGTTTATAATAAGTGGATAGAGCTTATGAAAAAAGAGGGAAGTAAAATCTCTAAAACAAATGAAGCTTTAATTCAAACACAAGCAGAACTAGAAGAAATAGCTTCAACAGATTATCTAACTAAAATCTACAATAGACAAAAATTTGAGTCATTTTTAGAGTATGAGATTAAAAAACTTGATAGATATGAAAATGGTATCTTTACAATTTTATTAGTTGATATTGACCACTTTAAAAAAGTAAATGACTCATATGGGCACCTAAAAGGTGATTCTGTATTACAAGAGTTTTCTAAAATATTAACATTTAGTTCAAGAAAAAGTGATGTTGTAGCTAGATGGGGTGGAGAAGAGTTTATAGTACTTCTTCCTCATACAAATATTGAAGAAGCAATTTTAGTTGCTGAAAAAATACGTTCTACTGTTGAAGTACATGATTTTAAAGATAACCTAATGTTAACTTGTTCTGTGGGAATCTCTCAATATCATAAAAATGATACAAAAAGAGAGATTTTTAATAGAGCAGATAATGCTTTATATAAAGCAAAAGCTCTAGGAAGAAATAGAATTGAAATAGAAGTTTTAAGCTGTAACGTTTAACTTCTATTTCGTACAGATATAGATTTGTTTATCTGGCTTTTCATCACTATGAAGATTAAAGTCTCGTAAACTTTCAACCTCAAAGCCAATCTTTTTTAGCATCTTTTTTAGTCTATCTTTACTATGATAATATTGAGTTATAAAATCATTCTCTTTTTTAAAGTTACCATCTTCTAACTTTGTAAACAGAGTTAAATCAGTAACTAGTTTTTCATCTTCATAAATAGCATCAATAGCAATGAATTTATCATCTAAATCCATTGTAATACAACCTTGTGCTATCTCTTCAAAACCATAAAGAGTATTTACATCAAAGATAAAGTATCCTTTATCATTTAAAGCTTTATAAACATTCTCAAAGAACTCTTTTAAACTATCCTTTGGAATATAGTTAATCACATCAAAGATAGCCGTTGCACAGTCATATTTTTCTTTTACATCTTTTAAGTCAATGCATGCAACATTTTCTACACCTCTTTGTTTACAAGCTTCAATTTGCTCGCTACTTAAATCAATTCCATAAGCATTTTTTTGATTTAAGTTTAGACTCTCAATAAAAAAACCTTGTCCACAACCTACATCTAAAATATTGTCTAGTTCTTTATCAAAAACAATAGACATAAACTCATTATGTAAGTTATAAACCTCATCTTGAAAGTCTAAATAAGGCTCTATCTTAGAGTATAAATTTAATCCCATTGAATAACAGCTTCTAACTTTTCTTTTAAATCAAAAATCTTATCTTTTTTTGCATAATAAGCATTTTTGTTTGCAATTAAGTGTGCGCTACTTTCCATAATTGTAGGCCCTACTTCTAAACCATTTTGTTTCATTGTTGCACCAGTTTCAACGATATCAACAATACAATCAGCAAGGTTTACTAAAGGAGCTAATTCAATAGAACCATATAGTTTGATAATATCAACTGCCATTGCTTTTTCTTCAAAATATCTTTTTGCAATTTTCTCATGTTTTGTAGCAACAGTGATTTTACTCTTTGTCATATCTAGTTCTTGTCCTTTGATAAGACCAAAGGCAACTTTACAATATCCAAGTTGTAAATCAAGTAGTTTAATTAAGTCATACTCTTTTTCTTCTAATACATCAAGTCCAACTACACCTAAATCTGCTGCTCCATGCATAACATAAGTAGGTACATCTTGATTTCTTACATTTAAAAATCTAAATCCAGCTTTTTCTAAAATAAGTTTTCTATCTTCAAATACAAACTCTTCATCAAATGCTTTTTCAAACTTAGAAAGAGTCTCTTTTGCTATTCTTCCCTTAGGTAATGCAATCGTTAGCATTAATTATCCTTCTCATATTTTCAAAAATTATGTCTTTTTTATAGATGCTATTGTCAAAGTATTTACTCAAAAACTTTCCATCTCCACCAGTAAAAGTAATCTGCTTTTTTTTGCTCACTTTTTTAATTGGTTCTATAATTGATTTTAATATAGCATAAGAGATTGCATCTTTAGTACAAAGGGGGATTTTATCTAAATTTACCTTTGTATTTAAATCAACATCTAATTTATGAGAAATTTGAGGGTAAATATCCCTAAAAGCTTTTAGTCCAGGAAGAATGAATCCACCTTTATGTTTGCCTTTTTTTATAATATCAACAGTAATTGCACTTCCTGCATCAACTATTATTCCATCTTCAATAAAACAACAAGCAATCTTTCTATCTAATCCCATACCAACATATTTTGTTTTAAATTTTATATATGGTTCTAAATCAACTATATCATCATTTGTAAGTTTTAATTTTGCAGTTGCGTTATCATTTACAGAGACATAATAAACTCTTTGTTTAAAATCAGGCACATGGGAGTTTACTAAATATCTTTGTTCTTTTCCATCTATATTAAAGTGAAAAGTTGTATTCCCAATATCACATAAAATCAACTCTTACTCTCCATTTATTCTCTTCAAGTAATTTTTTAGCTTTTGAACATAAAGGTGAAGAGATAATTAGCTCTTTTTTCTTAAAATTGTGTTCTTTATAGTCTGCTAATAAAGCTTCCATTTGCATTAAATCTTCTGCATTTTTTCTTATGAATCTACTTTTTGAATCTACTATAAATATTGCATAATAATCTTTATTTGTTGAAGTTGCCACAAATATCTTAATCTTTTTTCTACTTTTTAACTCTTTTGGACTTACTTCTTCAATCTCTTTAAATAAAATCTCTTTATCTAAATAGTATTTTGTAATATCTTTCAAACTTTCCCTTATATTTTCTATTTAGAACTATTATATACAAAGGATATTTAGTATCTATTGAATATAAAATAATACTATTTTCTAAACAGTCATTTATTACTAAGTTATTTTTTTCTGATATAATACTTTCACAATCAAAGTATAGTGGATTAAAAATGTTGAGATTTAAAACAGTATTTGCTCTTTTCTTGTTTTCATGCTTTTTATACGCACAACCATTTAAAAAAAGTTTTACAATCTCTTATGACCCAAACTATGCACCTTTTTCTTATATTGAAAACAACAAACCCCAAGGACTTTTAATAGACTACTGGAAACTTTGGGCAGAAAAAAACAACTATAAAATAAAATTTGTAAATGGAAAACTTTGGCAAAACTCTATTGAGCTAGTAAAGAATAAAAAAGTAGACTTTTTTTTAGGAACAGAAGTTTATGAATCTTGGATGAAAGGTTCAAATCCTTTTTATCAAAATAAAACTGCTCTTTTTATTCATAAAGAGACTAGTAAAAACTTTGCAAAAGATGCTTCATATGTAATTGGAATTATAGGTAAAGACTACAAAGAGCCTATTAAAAGTAACTTTCCTAACTCAATAATTGTAGTCTATAAAGATTATGATAAAGCAATAGAAGATTTAGTTTCAAAAAAAATTGATTTACTCTATGATGATAAAATTGCTATTGAATTTTATACCTTACAAAAGGGTCATTTTCATGAAATCAAACATATAAACCTATTATCTGAATTTTCAGATGTTCAAGCCATTGCTTTAAAGCAGGAGTTAATTGATACATTTAACAAAGGCTTTCAAAAAATATCAAAAGAAGAGCTTTATGATATTGAAAGTAAGTGGATTATTAATGAAAAGTTTAAATTCTATGATCAATTTAAACCTACAAATCTAACAAAAGAAGAATCAAATTTTATAAAAAATACAAAAATTAATGTCTCTGTTTCTAGAGCATGGAAACCTTTCTCTTTTGAGTCAAAATCACATACTCCTACAGGTATCTCTTCTGAAGTTTGGAAACTACTTGAAGAAGATTTAAATCTAAATACAAAATATACTTTCTTCAATGACTTTACAAAACAGCTTGAAAGTATAAAACAAAAACAACAAGATGTGATTTTTAGTACAGGAAAAACAAAAGATAGAGAAAAGTATGCTATTTTTACAAAACCATATATCTCTTTTCCTATCTCAATGGTTACACTAAAAGATGAAAATTTCATTGAAAATATAGAACAAATAAAAGATAAAAAAATAGCAGTGGGAGAAAACTTTACAGCCCATAAACTTTTAAAAGAGAATTACCCTAATTTAAACTTACTTCTAGTAAAAAGTATAAAAGAGGGTCTTGAAGCAGTTGAATGTAAAGATGCTTTTGCTTATATTGATATAAAGCCAAACCTAGCATATAATATTGGTAAATTAGGATTAGAAACTCTTAAAATATCTGGAAATACAGATTTAAACTTTGCACTTAGAATTATGATGAGAAAGGATTACCCTCTTTTGCATAGTGCTTTAAATAAAACTATTGAGTCTTTAGATAAACAAAAAATAGAAAACATAATCAACAAATGGGAAAATGTACAGTTCGAAGATAATTTCAACTACAATAGACTTTGGATTGCCTTGTCTGTTATCTTTACAATTGTAATTATTCTTATATTTAAAAATCAATCAAATATAAAACAAAATAAACTTTTAAAAGAGAAAGTTGAAGAAAGAACTAAAGAGTTAAAACAACTAAATGAATCTTTAGAGATAAAAGTTGAAGATAAAACTAAAGAGTTAAAAAGAGCTAACTACCTTTTAGATGAAGCACAAAAAATTGCCCACTTAGGAAGTTTTCAATATGAGATAAAAAAAGACGAATTATATTGGAGTAATGAACACTTTAAAATGTTTGGTTTCTATCCAAATCAAATAAAACCTACTGTTGATTTACTATTGTCTTATGTACATGAAGATGATAAAAAAATAGTAAAAAGTCACCTAAATAAATTAGTCTCTTCTAAAAACAAATTAGTAAATGAGTTTAGAATTGTTATCAATAAAAAAACTATCAAGTACTTACAAATCACTTCTAAAATCACTAAGTTTGATGAAAAAAATAATCCTTTATTAATAATTGGAACTATTTTAGATATTAGTAAAATCAAAAAACTAGAACAAGAGAAAAGAGAAAAAGATACAATCTTAGCTCAACAATCAAAAATGGCTGCAATGGGAGAAATGTTAGAAAATATAGCCCACCAATGGAGACAACCTTTATCAATAATCTCTACAGTCTCTACAGGAATGCAATTAAACCTTGAGATTGATAATGAAATGCCAAAACAGCACTTATTGGATAATGTAAGAGCTATTAATGAGCATACTCAATATTTATCTAAAACAATTGATGACTTTAGAAACTTTTTTAATCCAAATAAAGAGAATACTACTTTTGACGTAGCTTCTTGTATTGATAAGTCTTTATACTTAATCACATCAAAAATCAAATCTTCAAATATCAATTTAACAAAAAAGATATCAGATATAGAAATTACAACTTTAGAGAGTGAATTAACACAAGTACTATTAAATATTTTTAACAATGCAATAGATGCTTTAAACCAACAAGATATAAAAGACAAACAGATATATATCTTAGCGACAAAAGAGAACAATAATATTATCATCTCTATTAAAGATAGTGCAGGAGGAGTTCCTGAAAAAATCCAAACTAGAATCTTTGAACCATATTTTACTACAAAACATAAAAGCCAAGGAACAGGAATTGGTCTTTATATGTCTTCTCAAATTATTACAAAACACCTAAATGGAAATATAAACCTATCAAACGAACAATTTATTTTAAATAATAAATCATATTTTGGAGCCAACTTCAAGATTATCTTCCCTCAAAATAGTTAAACAATAGTAATTTATCTTAAAATTAGAGTATAATTATAGATTAATTTATACTAAGGATAAAAAAATGCATGTTGCGTTTATTATTGAACATTGGGACAATATTGAACCAGTAAAAAGTACTACACTTGCGATTATAAAAGAGTGTATGCAAAGAGGACACAAAGTCTCAATACTTTATACAAATGATTTAACTGTTAGAAACAATATTGTACATGGTTTTGCTAAAACAATTCTATTTGAAGGTAAAATTCCAGACTCAATAACGTCATTTTATAAAAAATGTGAATTTCAGGTTAAGCTAAAAGCTTTACATGCTTTTGACTGTATTATGATAAGAAAAGACCCTCCTATTTCACCTATAGTTTTCAACTTCCTAGATTCAGTAAAAGATGAAACAATAATTATCAATGACGTAGATGGTATTAGAAAAGCAAACAATAAATTATATACAACAACTTTCCATGACCCAACAAATAGTTACTTACCTAAAACTCATGTTTCAGGAAGTAAAAAATATATAAAGAAAATTATTGAAGAATCACATGAAGAGAAGATGATTTTAAAACCCCTTGATGGTTCAGGTGGTAGAGGTGTAATTGTATTAGAAAAAAATGCAAAATCAAATATTAACTCTTTACTTGATTTTTATATAGATAGCTCAGGTGAAAACTATGTTATCTTACAAGAGTATATTCATGGTGCTGAAGATGGTGATGTAAGAGTTATGATGCTAAATGGTAAAGCAATTGGTGCATACCATAGAAAACCAGCAGATGGAGAAGTAAGAGCTAATATTCAAGCAGGTGGAAGTGCACACAAGTATAATTTAACAGAATCACAAAAAACTATTTGTAATAAAGTAGGTAAAAAACTTTTAGCTGATGGTATCTATTTTGCAGGATTAGATATGATTGGTGATAAAATCTTAGAGGTTAATGTTTTAAACCCAGGTGGAATCACAAATATTAATAAACTATCAAAAGTTAGACTACATAAAAATGTAGTTGATTTCCTAGAAGAGAAAGTTCATGAAAAAGTTGAAAAAAGAGCTGAGTTAGAGTATCTTCTAAAAAGACTAAGTGAGTTAAGAGAATAGTTTCTCTTAGCTACTTTTTTTGTAATATTTTATCAGCCAACCTTGCTAAGTCTAACTGAGACAATTTTAAAGTTTGTTGCGAAAGTTTAGCAATAGTTATATTGTTTTGAATCATTAAATTTGCTGCTTCTTCAAAGTTAACTTCTTTTTTTATAAGATAAACAATCCTACTAATCACTTCATTCATTACTTATTTACCCTTTTTTAAAATCATTAAATCTGCTAACTTGATAAGGTCAGGAAGAGGTAGTCTTATACTTCTTGAAACTATATCTTCAAGATTTATATTATTCTCTTTAATAAGATTAATTGCAGATTCATAATCATGTTTTGTCTTAATAACAGTAATAATGTTATACACTATTCTATTGATTGCTGATTCTTCTTTAAAACTATTTATTGTATTTGTTACATATTCTTGCATAGTGAAATCCAAAAATAAAATATTTTTTTATTATTATAGTATATATACTAAAGTTTATATCTAAAATATACCTTAAGCCAATGTTACATTTAACAAAACCCTTATTTCATGGTATTGTTTATAGGTAACAGTTAAATTTAACTTTTTAAAGTTTAATACATTCGTTATGATAATTAGTATAAAATTTCAGAAAATAAGGCAACTAAAACATATGAAAAACTTTTTTACAATCCTACTTCTTCTTACTTTTTGTCAAAACCTTTTTGCAAAAGAGAAAGTAATAGCAAAAATCCCTGAGGCTTCAGGTATAGTTTATAGTGAAAAATCAAATACTCTTTTTGTAGTAAATGATGAAGGAACTATCTATGAACTATCTTTAAAGGGTAAAATTAAAAGAGAAAAAAAACTAGGTGATTTCGACTTAGAAGGTATAACTATAGATGAAAAGAAAAATATACTACTTCTTGCAAATGAAGAGAAAGATGAAATTATACTTCTAAATAAAAAAGATTTTTCAATAATAAAAGAGATAAAAATTAAAGGTAAATACAAAGGCAATAAAATTATTAAAAAAGGTAAAGATGGGATTGAAGGTCTAACTTTACACAATGGCAAAATCTATGCCTCTAATCAATCAGATAAGCCCTACCCTAAAGATGACTCTTCTGTTATAGTTATTTTAGATTATAAAAAGAAGAAAAAACTAGAGATAAAAGATGTTATTGACCATGGCTATAAAGATATTGCTGGTTTAGCTTTTTACAAAGATTTTTTATATTTAGTAAGCGATGATGCCAATTTGTTAATTAAATATGATATAACTTCAAAAAAAGTAGTAAAAGAGTATAAGTTATCAAAAAAGTATGCACAAGAGGGAATAACTTTTGACAAAAAAGGAAACCTATACATTGCAGATGACAATGGAAAGATTTTAAAACTAAAAATAGATGAATAATATTACATACGAAGAACAAACAAAAGTTACAAGAGCGATAATCAAAGCAGCTGTTTTAATGCTTGAATTTGGTGCAGAAAGTAAACTTATAGAAGATACAGCACAAAGACTAGGAAAAGCTTTAGGCGTTGATTCTGTTGAAGTTTCTCTTATTCCTTCTGCTATTGTTTTAAGTACTTTAAACAATAATCAAACACAATCAGTAACTACAACAAGAAGAGCTCATCACAAACCTATAAATATGTCTATTGTTTGTGATGTTCAAAAGATGTGTATAGATGTTGAACGAGATAAAAAAGATGTTGATTATGTTTTTAATACTATAAAAGAGATTCAACCAAATCATTACAATAGATGGCTAGTTGTATTTATGGTTGGTCTATCTTGTGCTTCATTCTCATATCTTTATGGAGCAGATTTAAATGGGTTTTTTATAACTTTTATTGCTGCTAGTGTTGCTATGTATGTAAGACATGTTATGGCTAAAAAACAGTTTGTCTTAATCATTAGTTTTGGACTTACAGCTTTTGTAGCAACACTTATTGCAAGTACTTCACAAATATTTGAGTTAAGCTCCACACCAAATATAGTGATGACTTCTAGTGTAATTTTACTAGCTCCTGGATTTCCCTTTGTAAACTCAGTCTTAGATGCAGTAAAAGGATACCTTTCTATGGGTTGGGGTCGTTGGATGCAAGCACTACTTTTAAGCGTTGCTACTTCAATAGGTATTATTCTAGCTTTTGCATTACTTAGTATGAGAGGTTGGTAATGGATAGTTTATTAGCTACATATATCTTAAATGCAATCTTTGCAGCTATTCCAGCTGTTGGTTTTGCTATGGTTTTTAATGTTCCAAGAAATGCCTTAGTATATTGTGCAATTGGTGGAGCTATAGGATATACAACTAGATTTGTACTTATGGATTTAAATATTCCCATTGAACTTGCTACTTTTTTAGCTTCTACTTTAGTTGGAGTTATCGCTTTATATTGGTCAAGAAAATATATAGTTCCAAGACCTGTTTATACTATTGCTTCAATTATTCCTTTACTTCCAGGGACATATGCCTTTACAGCAATTATAAACCTGCTTCAGATGAATGCCCAAGGGGTTTCTCCTGAGCTTATTACTTTGTTTATTGACAATGGATTAAAAGCAGTGATTATTTTAAGTGGAATTGGCTTTGGATTAGCAATTCCTTCCTTAGTATTTATGAGATATAACAGGCCAATTATCTAAATAATTAGGCCTGTTTCATATTAAAAATAGATTTTATAAACCAATATAAAATAAATAAAAATAGTATAGGCAGAAATATAGTTTGAAAAATAAAAACTATAATCAAATCGATAATATACTCACTTGAATTATCCACAGCATCTGTATACTCTTGAACTTTTTTACTATAATATTCACTATCAAATTTTTCAACTATCTTATCAAAGATAGAACTCTCTTTTTTTGCTTGTAAAGTCTCTTGATTGACCTTACTAACATCTTCTTTAACTTTAACAATATTTTCATTTAATCTTTCAATATTGTACTCTTCTTTAACAAAGTAGTTATAAGAAATATCATTTACATAACTTATCATAGGAATTGCAAAACGCAAAAACAGCAATACAAACACTACTTTAAAAAAGATATCTCTTAACTTATTGTCATTTCTAAATCTTTTATACAACCATATATTTAAAACTATCACTAATACAAGAAGAAGATAGTTATATATTTCATTGGTTACAAAGTTTAAAAATATCTTTTGAATACCAAGAGAAGTCATACTAGCAAGCATTACTAAAGAGAACTGCTCTACCAAATCATTTACAGGGTCTAGTACTTCACCAATGGCAACTACAAAAAAAGGTAGTGAGAGTTCTGTTCCTTGGGCTAGAGAGATAACAGCATTTAAAGCTTTTGCACTTCCAAAAACTATAATTGCCTGAGAAAAAGAGTCATCAACCAAATTTTTAGCAGTAGTATCAACGGCAAAAGTTATTGCTATAAAAACAGCACTAATAGTAAAAATAGAAAGTAGTAGTTTATTCCAGTTTCTTAAAATAAAACTTTTCATTTTAAAGCCTCTTCTGCTTCAATTTTTCCTATTTCAATCATCTTAAAAGCTTCATTAAAAGCATAGAATTCACAAGCGTATTTAGAGATATTAATCTCTATATCTGCACTATGTCCGGCTAATTTATACTTCATAATAGTATTTTGCATAGTGTCAATGGTATGCCAAATAATACTATACATTCCCATATCTTCTGGCTCAGTTTCTAAGTTTGTATCTTTTTTATTTTTATTTTTTTTGAAGAACTTTAAAAACTTTTTGTTTATCTTTAAAAGCTTTTTCTCTTCTTTTTTAGACATATCTATTTTATACTTTTTTTTACTATCACTATAAAGTCCAACTGTAATAGTTAAGTCTGTATCATCAGGGATTGTAGGAGAAACAGGTAATGGATTTAAAATACCTCCATCAACTAAAAAATCTGCTCCTATTTTTTTGGGAGTAAACATAGTTGGAATTGCAATTGAAGCTCTTATAGCATCAATTAGTTTTCCCTTTTGAATCCATACTTCTTTTTGTTTGATAATATCAGAAGCCACAGCAGTAAAACTAATATCTAAATCCTCAATACAAATATCACCTATTAACTCTTCAATCTTTTCAAAGATTTTTTCGCCTTTAATAAGTCCTGTTTTAGAAAAAGATAAATCAAGTAGTTTTAATATCTCTAAAGGGTCGATTGTAAGAACCCACTGCTTAAACTCATCAAGTTTTCCACAAGCATAAAGTCCACCAATCAAAGCTCCCATTGATGTACCAGAGATTGATTTTATTTCATAATTTTTTGAAAGAAGTGTTTCTATAACACCAATATGAGCGTAACCTCTAGCCCCTCCACTTCCAAGAACTAAAGATACACTTTTTTTGTTTTTTGTTTTCATTTATTAAGTTTAGCAACTTTCAATGAAAAAAGAGTTAAATAATTAGTCTATTTCTTTTTTCTTCTATAGTACCAATATCCCATTGCTGCAAGTCCGATTAGAATAGCAATAATGATATATCTTAAATACTCTTTGATTAAAGCTTCATTTCCACCAATAAAATAACCAAGCATTGTTAAAATAACAACCCAAATACCTGCACCTAAACTTGTATAAATAGAAAAAGTTAGCAGATTCATTTTTGCTAAGCCTGCGGGGAAAGAGATATATTGTCTAACAGCAGGAATAAGTCTTCCTGAGAAAGTTGAAATATGACCATGTTCTTTAAAGAAAACTTCCACTTTTGCAATTGTTTCTTCACTGATGAAAAAGTATCTTCCATATTTAATCAAAAAGGCTCTTCCGTATTTTATTGCTAAAAAGTAGTTAAATAATGCTCCACCTAAACTTCCTGCTATACCTGCAAAAATTGCAGCAAACATATTCATTTCACCTTTATATACTAAATATCCTGCTGGAACCATTACTACCTCACTAGGAAAAGGGAAAAAAGAACTCTCTAAAAACATCATTAAAAATATACCAATATATCCTAAGTCCCCAACTAATTCAACAACAAAATTTACAATATCATGCAGCATCTATTTACCTTATTTAAAATTTATAATTAAAATATTAATTTGTGGGCAGGATTATAGCAAAAGAAGTATAAACAAAAAGTGTATTATTAGTAAAGTTTGATAATTTTTTTGAAATTATTAATTAATATATTTTTCGATTTTAGAGTATACATTTTGTATAAGAGATTCTATAAATTCATTTTTTAACTCTTCTGTTTCTAAATAGTCTGAAACAACTTTAAAGACATATAACTCTTTGCAGTTTTCCTTTGAAGCTTCTAAGAAATACTTAGCTTCTGTATCCACAAGAAGTGTTTCTAAGTTTTCATCTGTTTCTAAAGGAGTATCAACGGTAGTTAATGAGCCAAAATTCATTCCAAATAAAAGTCTATTGGTACAAAAAAGTATTCCTATTTTAACAGAACCATCACTACATCCAGCAATTCCAATATTTAAAGCTTTTGTTATTGTATAGTTTTTATAGACAAAGCCTAAAGTTTCAAGTATATTATCTTTTCCAGTTTCAGAAACTACTAAAAGATATTTAGCATTTTCATCTTCAAATATTTTTACCCCGTTTGGTAAATTCTTAACAGTATTATTTTGTTTTAGATTTAAAAAGTTAATAAAAGATTGTGATTGAGAAAGTGATGTACAGTGGATTAAAGTTTTTGACATAAGGTAAAACTAAGACCGTAGTCTTAGTTTTTCTGCTTAAATTATTTTCTAAGCTCTTTAATTTTAGCTTTCTTACCAGTAAGACCTCTAAGGTAGTGTAATTTAGCTCTTCTTACTTTACCTCTTCTTACTACTTCAAAAGACTTTAAAGACTCAGAATATAGTGGGAAAATTCTTTCTACACCAACAGAGTTAGCTCCAAGTTTTCTAACAGTAAATGTTGCATCAACACCGTTACCAGATCTAGCAATTACAACACCTTCGAAAGTTTGAACTCTAGTCTTAGAACCTTCTTTAATCTCAACACCAAGTCTTACGTTGTCTCCAGCTCTAAACTGAGGAATTTCTTTTTCTGCAATTTGCGCTGCTTCAAAGCTTGCAATGTATCTATTTTTCATTTGTTCCCTTTGGTGAAAGTGCCCGCCTTTGCAAGACGCGGGGTATCACGCTTTTAATTTTGTTTTTTATTTGTAACTAAACTTGGTCTAAAGTATTTTGTCTTGCATATAGCCAAGTTATATTTTAAGGTGGCAATTTTACTATGGTTTCCCTTTAAGAATTCTTTAATGACGCTTAAATCTTGAAAATTTTCTGGTTTACTAAAAGAAGGTGCTTCTAAAAGGTTATTTTCATAACTCTCTTCTACTAAAGAATCAGCATTTCCTAAAACTCCCTCAACATTTCTAGCAATAGCATCAGCCATAACTAAAGATGGTAGTTCTCCACCAGTTAGAATAAACTCTCCAATTGAAAACACTTCATTTGCATACTTTTCTATAACTCTTTCATCAATACCTTCATATCTTCCAGAAACAAAAACTATATTTTTCTTTTTTGCTAATCTTTTTGCATCATTTTGTTTAAAAGGTTTTGCAGCAGCAAGGGGAAATACAATATAAGCTTCAGGATTTTTTCTTTTAATTTCATCTAAACAATCAAAAAGTGGCTGAGGAGTCATTAGCATTCCTGCGCCTCCACCAATCATTTGTTTATCTACTTTTAAATGCTTATTAGTTGTAAAATCTCTAGGATTGTAAAACTCATAAGATATAAAGTTTGAATCAATAGCCCTTTTTAGTATTGAATCATAAAAATATGGTTCTACTAAATTGGGAAATAAAGTTACAAAAGTAAATTTCAAAACTGACCTTAAATATTTTTTGAAATATTAACCTAATTTCATTTAAACTACTTAACTTTTCAAATGTAATAAACATTAAGCTTAGATTTGATAAATTCCACTTTTAATTTTATGAAAGGAGAAACTAAAGTGAAAGCGCCTAAAGGTTTTGGAAAAAACTATTTTACATTTGCTAGTATCTTAGCTTATACTGTTGAAACAAAATTGCAAAACCTTGTGATAAAGGCTAAACACACATTACAGAAAAAATTATCTTCTGAAAATGATGAGTTTGATGAAAATGACCCTCCACTAGAGGAAGTCACTTTATGTTTACAAATAAATAATAGTAAACCTTGTCACTGTGATTATTTTTTTAGAAGAAAAACAAAATTAGCAGTCTTACTTTTCAAATTCATACCTCGTTGCCCTTTTTATTGCAAGTTCTTTGCGTTTAGACGAACAGGGGTACATCCACCATTACATATTCTAAATATCATAAACCATACTATTTAAATTTTACGCACGAAGATAATCAATAATTATCTTTATTGTTACTGCAAAAGCAGATAGATATTTAGACACCATAACTGGTGCAAAACTTTTAAGGTTAAAAATAATGTCAAAATCATATGTAATAGGTTTTCCAAGAATTGGAGAACAAAGAGAATTAAAAAAAATATTAGAAAAATATTGGTCAAAGAATTGTTCGTTTAAAGAAGTTGAAGAAGTTGCAAGTGTTTTAAGAAAAAGACACTGGAAATATCAAAAAGATGCAGGAATAAAATATATTTCGTCAAATGACTTTTCATTTTATGACAATGTTTTAGATACTTGCGTTTTATTAAATGCTATTCCAAAAAGATTTAAAGACTTAAAAGATGAAGAGCTATATTTCTCTATGGCTAGAGGAAATAAAACTAGTGTAGCAATGGAAATGACTAAATGGTTTAATACAAACTACCATTATATAGTTCCAGAACTTTCATTAGAAGATGAGTATAAATTAAATGCTTCAAAAATATTAAATGAATATAAAGAAGCAAAAGAGTACGGAATAAAAACGAAAATCAATATTATTGGACCAATTACATTTTCAGGTCTTTCAAAAAGAGTTGATAGAGGTGATACATATGAACTTCACTCTAAGATTTTACCTATTTATGAAGAACTTCTAAAAGAGATTTCAAAACTTGATGATGAAATCACTGTTCAAATAGATGAACCTATTTTTGTAAAAGACAATGAACAAAAAGTATTAAGCCTAATCAAGCCAACATATGACAAGTTAGCAAGTGTAAGTGAAAATATCAAAATCATTGTTGCAACATATTTTGAACACTCAAATGAAGCTACTAAAGTATTAGTAAATACTCCTATTTATGCTTTAGCTTTAGATTTTTTATATGGTAAGAAAAATATTGAAAGCTTAAGTGATATTGCAAAAAGTGATAAAAAACTTATTGCAGGAGTAGTTGATGGAAGAAATATTTGGAAAAATGATATTGAAAAAAGTGTTTCGATATTGGAAGAGATTTCTCAAGAAGTTAAAAAAGAGAATATCCTAATCTCTTCATCTTGTTCATTACTTCACACACCATTTACACTAAGATATGAAGAGAAGTTAGACAAAAAGATTAAATCTTGGCTAAGTTACGCAGAAGAAAAACTTGATGAGATTCACTTGATTTCAAAACTATTTTTCCAAGGCAAGTCTAGTCTAAATGAAATTGAAGCAAAAGATTTAGAAAAAAATATAGAAGCAAATAAAAGCAGAAAAACTTCAACTGTTATTCACGATGAAAAAGTAAAACAAAGAGTTGAAACTTTTACTAAACTTTCAAGAGAAAAAGATTTTGAAGAAAGAATCAAAATACAAAAAGAGCTTTTAAAGTATGAAGACTTAGCAACAACAACTATTGGTTCTTTCCCTCAAACACCTGAGATTAGAAAAGCAAGAAGAGATTTTAAAAATAGTGAAATCTCAAAAGAAGATTATGAAAAACAGATGAAACAGTATATTGATGAGTGTATTGCTTTTCAAGAAGAGTGCGGAATAGAAGTTTTAGTTCATGGTGAACCAGAAAGAAATGATATGGTTGAATACTTTGGAGAGCAACTAAAAGGTTATGGGTTTTCACAAAATGGTTGGGTTCAATCTTATGGAAGTAGATGCGTAAAACCACCATTTATTTATGGAGATATTTCAAGACCAAAAGCTATGACTGTTGATTGGATTACTTATGCACAAAGTAAAACAGAGAAAATCATGAAAGGTATGTTAACAGGTCCAGTTACTATTTTAAACTGGTCATTTGTTAGAGATGATAAACCTAGAGACGAAGTTTCAAAACAAATTGCTGTTGCTTTAAGTGATGAAATTGATGATTTACAAAAGAGTGGTATTAAAATAATTCAAGTTGATGAAGCAGCATTTAAAGAAGGCTATCCTTTAAGAAGTGAGAATATTAAAGCTTATGAATCTTGGGCAACAAGAGACTTTAAGATCTCAGTTAGTAGTGCATACCCTGAAACTCAAATTCATACACATATGTGTTATAGTGAATTTAATGACATTATTAAAACTATTGAAGATATGGATGCAGATGTTATTTCTATTGAGACTGCAAGAAGTGGAAACGAGCTTCTTAAAATATTTAAAGAAGTAGGATATAAACAAGAAGTTGGACCTGGAGTTTATGATATTCATAGCCCTAGAATTCCAAGTGTTGAAGAACTAAAAAAACAAATCAAACTTTTACTCGAAGTACTTCCAAAAGAGCAATTATGGATAAACCCAGATTGTGGACTTAAAACAAGAAAATGGGAAGAAGTAATTCCAAGTTTAAAAAACATGGTTCAAGCAGTAAAAGAGATTAGAGAAGAGAATAGATAGAGCTTATGCTCTATCTATTACTACTATGTAAAAAGAGTTTTATTTATAAAGGTGAAAACTCTTTTTAGATAGTATTTCAAGGAAATTAAATGAAAAGAAAAAATATGATTACGTTAGATAATATAAAAGAAGCAAAAGAAAATTTAAAAGATGTTGCACAAAACACACCTTTAACTTTAGCTCCTATTTTAAGTGAGACTTTTAGAAGTGAAATCTACTTTAAAAAAGAGAATCTACAATTAACAGGAAGCTTTAAATTAAGAGGTGCATACAATAGAATTGCTAATTTATCTCAAGAAAAAAGAGATAAAGGAGTAGTTGCAGCTAGTGCAGGAAATCATGCGCAAGGTTTAGCATATGCAGCTAAACAGTTTGGCTGTAATGCAACTATTTTTATGCCAGAAGCAACTCCTTTAACAAAAGTAAGTGGCGTTAAATCCCATGGAGCAAATGTTGTTCTAATAGGTGAAAACTTTGATGAAGCATATGCAGCAGCAATGAAATACAAAGAAGAAAATGGAGTTGAATTTATTCACCCATTTGCTGATGATGATGTTATTGCTGGACAAGGAACTATTTCACTTGAACTATTAGAAGAGATACCTGATTTAAAACAAATTGTTGTACCAATTGGTGGTGGTGGTTTAATTGCAGGAATTGCAATTGCTGCAAAAGCTATAAATCCAGATATCAAAATCATAGGTGTAGTTGCAAGTGGTGCAAGGGGTATGAAAGAATCATATAAATCTCAAACTCCTATTGATAGTGCAAGTGTTAGAACTATTGCAGATGGAATAGCGGTACGTGATGTTAATCCAAAACTTCTTGATATTATTATTGATTATGTAGATCATATTGTTGAAGTAACTGATAATGAAATTGCAAATGCCATTTTATTCTTACTTGAAAAACATAAACTTGTGGTTGAAGGAGCTGGTGCTGTATCAACTGCTGCTATTATGCACGATAAAATTGATAATATAGAAGACTCAAAAGTTTGTGCAATTATTAGTGGTGGAAATATTGATGTAACTATGCTTTCACAAATTATTGAAAAAGGTTTAGTTAAATCATATAGAAAGATGAACTTAATTGTAAAACTTATGGATAAACCAGGTTCATTAACTCATTTAAGTGATATTTTCAGAGACTGTGGTGCAAATATTGTACAAATAGACTATGACAGAGACTCAGTTAAGTTAGAGTTCGGGGAAGCCCAAATTACAATATCTTTAGAGACTAAAGGTGAAGAACATCAAAAAACAATTGGTGAAAAATTGAAACAAAGTGGTTACAGATTTAAACAAATTTAGTTTTATAAAAGATCTTTAGAAAGATTTTAGTAAACAAAATATATAATGTGCGTTATATTTTAGTCACAAACGAAAAAAAAGGAAGAAAATGGAAGGAAGATTGTTTACATTCTTAGGCTCTATCGGTGGTCACGGTCAAGAATGGATCATTTTATCACACTTTGTACTAGTAGTGGGAGTTATCTTTTTACTAGCAAGATCTGCAACTAAAAAAATGCAACTTGTTCCAACTGGTACACAAAATGTTTTAGAAGCGTACATCCAAGGTGTTATCTCAATTGGAAAAGATTCAATGGGAGAAGAAAATGCTAGAAGATATTTACCATTAATTGGTGCTTTAGGTTTAGTTATTTTCCTAAGTAACATGACTGGTGTTATTCCAGGTTTTGAATCACCAACTGCTAATATTAACTTTACTTTATCTTTAGCACTTATTGTATTTATTTACTATAATTACGTAGGTATTAAGAAAAATGGTTTTGTTAACTATTTCAAACACTTTATGGGACCTATGCCAATCTTAGCTCCATTAATGTTCCCTATTGAGATTATTTCTCACTTTTCAAGAATTATCTCATTATCATTCAGACTTTTTGGTTCTGTAAGAGGGGATGACATGTTCTTAATGGTATTATTAATGTTAGTACCATGGTTAGTTCCATTAGCTGGTTTCTTTATGTTAGCTGCTTTTGGTGTTTTACAAGCATTCATTTTCATGATTTTAACTTACGTTTATATCGCAGGTTCAGTTATGATGGAGCATGAGGATCACTAATTAATTTAGTCTCCACAAAACTTAGAAAGGGGAAGAGTTTTTGCTCTTCCCCTTTTTTCGTTCTATAAAAGGAATAAACAAAATGAGAGATGATTTGGTTAGTTATCTAATAACTGATCCTGAATACTATTCAAATGATTTAATATTATTTGAAAAAAACCTAAGAAAAGTTTTTAATTCTAAAAAAATTGATATGGCTTGTTTTAGAGATAAACAATCTTCAAACTATAAAGAACTAGCAGAAGTTTTTGTTAAAGTTTGCAAAGAGTTTAATATAAAAAAGATTTTATTAAATGAAAACTATAAACTAGCACATGAACTAAAAGCACATGGTGTTCATCTTACATCAAAACAGTTCGATGATATTCAAAAGGCAAAAGATTTAGACCTTTATACTATTATCTCATGCCACAATTTTACAGATGTAGAAAATGCACAAAAAAAACATATAAATGCAATTACTTACTCTCCAATATTTGATACACCAAATAAAGGTGAACCAAAAGGAATGTCAAAATTAAGAGAAGTAATTAGGTCATATGAAGATTTAGATGTAATTGCCTTAGGTGGCATAGTAAATGAAGATAATCTAAAACTCATTTCAAAGACTAGAGCCTATGGCTTTGCTTCAATTAGGTATTTTATTTAAACCTTTTTTAGCTTAGCCATATCCTCATTTAAATAGACAATATAAGTATAAACCTCATCAGAGGCTAAAATATCTTTTATTGCCTTTTTATAATAACTTACTTGATAAACATGCTCTTGTAATTCACCCTTTGTAGTTTTATAATCAAAGATATAATACTTATTATCTTTTTCAACAAGTAAATCTATAATCCTTAACTCATTTTTATAAATAAGTGATTGTTCTTTACTATAGTTACCCTCTTTTACTAACTCTAAAAATTCACTATTTACTAAAAGATTAGAAACTCTATTTTTGATATTTTGAATATCATTTTCATCTAAATAGTTTGAATATCTATTTCTTACGATATTTATAGCTAGATTTAATGAATTCTCATCAAAACTATTCATCATTTCTAAGCAATAGTGAGTTGCTATACCAAAATATTTTGCATGTAAAGTATACTCTTCATCCTCATTTTCTACACTTATTGGTTTATCTTGTTTACCTAAGTTAAGTGCTTGATATAATACTTTAGATGTTTTCTCATAGTTTTTAGTTTTATTATCACTAACAACTATTTCTCCTAAAATATTTGGTTTTAAATCAAGTAGGTCAAAAACTGACTTTTCAGGCTTTTTAAATATTATCATATTCTTTTTTGCCCTTGTCATAGCAACATATAAAATATTTAATTCATCTTCAAACTCTAAAGATTTCTCTTTTTTTAAAGCTTCTTTATATTCAATACTATAATTATCCAAACCACCAATTTTATAATAAATATTTTTTAAATTTACATCATCATATTCAAATAATAATGAATCTCTATTAGCTACTTTTTGTTTTATTCTATCAAGTAATAATACAGTATGGAACTCCAAACCTTTTGATTTAAAGATAGTTAAAATCTGTAAACCTATTTGCTCAGAGTTTTCTATTGACGCATCTAATTCATCAATTTCATATACAAAGTCAACTACATTTTTATATGAAGAACAAAGCTCTACAAACTTTATAACATTGTCATCTGTTACATTTAAAGCTTGTGCTATTTTTAATACTGATTCTTGCACACTTTTATATTTTAAATCAATATCTAATTCAAATTGTGTTTCAGGCTTCTTTCCTATGATTGCATTTAAATTCTCTTTATAAATACTCTCTTGAAAATAAAGATATTTGATTGCATTTATAATAGCTTTTACATTCTCTTGATTTATTAACTTTGATGTCATCTCTGTACTAATTTTTAAACTTGGGAACATCTTTTTTAAATAAGAGTATAGATTTAATACATCATCGTTTGTATATGTTAATATTGCTATATCATTACTATTTACACCTTTTTGCATAAGCTCAGATATTTTTTTAGCTATATTTGCATACTTTTCATCTTCTAATAATGCCTCATCTTCAAGTACTTCTACATACCCATCTTTATGAATTGGTATTTGGTCATGATACTCATATGAAACTAACTTATTAAAAGATTGATTTACATAATTAACTACTTTTTCACATGACCTAAAGTTTGTATTTAAAACCTCAACATTTACCATTGGGTTTGTTTTTAATACATAATCAAATAGTTCTCTTTTTCCACCTCTAAATCTATAAATAGACTGCTTTGTATCTCCAACATAAAAGAAGGTTTTAAACTCAGAACTTGAAAGTATCTCTTCAATCAATGGTTGTAAAATCTTATATTGTAAAAGTGAAGTATCTTGAAACTCATCGATTAATATATGAGAGAAGTTAGAGTCTAATCTAAAGTATAAAAACTCTTTATCAATCTTTGTACTTAATAGCTCATAACAAATATTTGAAATATCATCAAAGTGTAAGTAATTTTTAGAACTATTATATTTTCTTTTATACTCTTTGAAAAGATTGTATAGTTCAAATAATCTACTTAAAGAAAAAGTAGACCTCAACTTATAGTAGTTTCCTACTTGCTCTTTTGTTTTGGCAAAATATTGTTCTAAAGTCTCATTTGCACATTTCTTGAAATATGAATACTCCCCTGCACTATTCTTCTCTAACCATTTTTTAGAGATTAGTTCATCAAAATTTTCATACTCAACTGCTTTTATTGCACTTTTTGAAGCATTTGGACAGTTTAAAATAAACTCTTTTATTTTTAAACCTTCAGTTAAAGCCTCTTTTTTTTGTATTTCTATTAATGAAAGATCTATATTTACAACATCAACTGTCTCACCCTTTTCAAAAATATTTTTAAATATTTCAAAGATAGAGTTATACTTTTTATTTTCAAATAAAGAGAAATCAATCAATTTATCAAAACTATCTATGTCTAAAGATTGTAGAAATTTACTACTTAGTTTCTCTACATCATCCTCTTTAATTTCAAAATCATCATTTATTCCAGCATATCCACTAAACTCTCTTAAAATCTTATTTACAAACTTATCAATAGTAAATATAGATAAAGAAGCATTAGAAAAGATATGTACAAGTTGTTCTTTTCTACTTAGTATTTCTTCTTTAGAAAAACCTGACTGCTCTTGTATTGCACCTAAATATGCCTCATCTTCTCCAAGTGAAAGCAAAGTTTTATAAATTCTTTCACTCATCTCATTTGCAGCTTTATTTGTAAAGGTTAGTGTTAATATCTCTTTAGGACTAGCACCTTTTAATAATAATGTTATATATCTTACTGTTAAGGCGAAAGTTTTCCCACTTCCTGCACTTGCTTTTAATGCTAAATATTTTTTCATAACAGAATAATACAAAAATAATCATTTATATCTATATAACTATAAGTTTTTTTATAATTTTACTGTTATAATATATTTTAAGATTATTATCAGCGAAGAAGAGATACTGAATGCAGACAAAAAATAAGATTATTCTACTTGTTATTTCGATTATTTCCTTTACTTTTTTTCTAATCACTATAGACATGGTCTATAACTTTAGAAATTATGGTATTCAATCAATTGATGATAAAGCAAAGGCTGTTGCAAAAACAGTAGAGCACTCATTGACTTCCCAAATGGTGAGTGGAGTTATTGATGATAGAGAACTTTTCTTAAGTCAATTAGAAGATATTCCAAATATTGATAAGATTTGGTTAAGTAGATCTCAAAAAGTAATCGATATGTATGGAAAAGGGTTCAATAATGAAACTGCAAGAGATGATGTCGATAGAGAAGTTTTACAAACTGGTGAAACAAAAAAAGTTATAAATGACAAAATCTTCTCACAAAGTACATATAGAATCACTATTCCATATAATGCAACAAGCAAAGGCAAAATCAATTGTATGTCTTGTCATACAAATGCACAAGAAGGTGATACTTTAGGTGCTATTTCTATTGAAATGTCTATTGATGACTCAAAGCAAATAGGTATTAGAACTATTACCGATACACTACTTATTGCATCTGTTTTAATGATTGTAATTATTTTCTTACTAAACTTTATTATTTCTCCATTCCTTTCACTATTTGATTCTATTAAAAGAGTTATGAATAAAGCCCAACAAGGTGATTATTCATATAGAATTCAAAATCCAAAAGGAAAAGAAGCAAAAGATGTTGCTCTTTGGATTAATGGTTTACTTGAAAAACTAGAGATAACTTTAGAGGCAATTGATTCTAAAATCTCTATTTTCTTATCTGAAAACCATAAAGTAACAGATAAAGACCACTTAATCAATGTAAAAAATACAGTAGATAGACTATCTGATGTTTATAAATTTAGAAAAACAATTGAGTATGATGAAACAATTGATGATGTATATAATAGACTTGCAGAAGTTTTAAAAATAAAACTAGGAATTAGTAAGTTTAATTTCTTTGAGATAAGTACAATTACAAACGAGATTAACCTTGTTCACAGTGAAGCAAAAGTTATCTGTAATATTTTTGATGAAGGTTGTAGAGCAGATAGAACAAATACAACTATAGACTCAACACAATTTAAAGATATCTGTCCTGCATGTCCATCATGTGATAAGACAAACTATTTTTGTGTACCTTATGCTATTTCAAATGAGCTTGATTTAATTATTTCAATTTATACAGATACAGTAAATCAAACAATTGAAGTAAGAGAAATGATTCCATATATTCAAGATTATGTTGATGCTGCAAAAACAGTAATCGTAAGTAAAAAACTTATGAATATTTTAGAACACAATGCTCAAACTGATGCTTTAACTGATTTAAAAAATAGAAAATATCTAGAAGATGCTATTCCAAGTATTACTTCTCAAACTAAGCGTTCTGGTATAGCATATGGTGTGCTAATGCTTGATATTGATTACTTTAAAATGGTAAATGATACTTATGGTCATGATATTGGAGATAATGCAATCAAAATTGTAGCTCAAACTTTAAATGAAAATATCAGAGAATCAGATATTGCCGTTAGATTTGGTGGAGAAGAGTTTATTGTATTATTATATAATTGTGATGAAAAAGGTGCTATGGATGTTGCCGAAAAGATAAGAGTTAACTTTGCTAAAAAAGAGATTCCAACAGGTGGAAGTACAACACTACAAAAAACTATGAGTATCGGGGTGTCAATGTTCCCTGAAGATACTGAAGACTTAGAGGAAGCAATTAAATATGCTGACCTTGCACTATATAAAGCAAAAAATAGTGGAAGAAACAAAGTTATTAGGTTTGATCAGTCTTTAGTTTAAAAATTAAAACCTTAAGATTATTTTAGGTAAAATATTTGCCTTAAAAATAATAATCTTAGGGAACTTCTATGCAAAAAAAACAACATAAGGTACAAACCCTTCTTGACGCGATACCTCATATTAAAAAATTCTATGGAAAAACTATTGTTATTAAATATGGTGGTTCTGCACAAACAAGTCCTGAACTAAAAGAAAAATTTGCTGAAGATATTGTTCTTCTTTCTCTTGTGGGAATTAAGCCAGTAATTGTACATGGTGGTGGAGCAAGAATTTCTGAACTTCTTGATAAATTAGAAATACACTCAGAGTTTGTAGACGGACATAGAGTTACATCTGAAGAGACTATGAGAGTAGTTGAAATGGTACTTAGTGGTGAAATCAACAAAAATATCACTTCTTTATTAAATCATCACGGTGCTAAAGCTATTGGTATTTCAGGAAAAGACTCTGCTATTATCAAAGCTACTCCAAAAGAGAATGGAAAATTTGGTTATACAGGTGTAATTACAGAAGTAAATGGAACTATGATTAATAATCTTATTAAAGAAGGTTTCATTCCTGTTATTGCTCCTATTGCTGATAGTGCAAAACCAAATCACCCTGGATATAACATCAATGCAGATGTTGCAGCAAGTAAAGTAGCTCAAGCAATTGGAGCTCAAAAAGTTCTATTTTTAACTGATACAGTTGGAGTTTTAAATAAAGAGGGTGAACTTTTAAACTCACTTGATAAAGATGATGTTGATGGGTATAAAGCAGATGGAACAATTGCAGGTGGAATGATACCTAAAGTTGATTCTTGCGTAGATGCAATTTATAACGGTGTAAACAAAGCACACATTATTGATGGAAGAGTTGAGCATTCAATTTTATTAGAACTATTTACTAGTGATGGAATTGGTACACAATTTCTTAGGAAAGACAATCCCAATAATGGCATAGATATGGAAAAATTATTAAACGAACAATAAAATAAGAGTAACTCGTTACTCCTTTAGAGTTTGTTTATTTAGCTAAAATTCACTTTTAGCGCTAAAAGAAATTAAAAAATAAAATAAAAGGTCCCTTCAAAATTGGGACAATTTTAAGGAAATATAATGAATTTTATAGAAACAAGAGGAAATGACGGTATAAATCCAAAAGAAGTTAGCTTCTCAGATGCAATTTTAAGTCCAAGTGCATCTTTTGGTGGATTATATGTACCTAAAGAATTACCACAACTAGAAGAAAACTTTTTACAAAACCATATTAATTCTTCATATAAAGAGCTTGCATACGATATTTTAAAAGCTTTTGAAATTGATATTGAAGAAGAGGAAATCAAAAAAGCTCTTGACCTTTATGATAACTTTGATGATGCATCAAACCCTTGTCCAGTAGTAAAAGTAAAAGATGACTTATTTGTACATGAACAATACCATGGACCAACAAGAGCTTTCAAAGATATGGCTTTACAACCTTTTGGTTCTATTCTTTCTTCAATTGCTAAAAAAAGAGATGAAAAATATTTAATTTTAGCTGCTACATCTGGTGATACTGGGCCAGCTGCATTAAATACATTTAAAAATAAAGAGAATATTCAAATCGCTTGTATGTATCCAGATGGTGGAACATCAGATGTACAAAGACTTCAAATGGTATGTGAAGATGGTCACAACCAAAAAATTATTGGTATCAAAGGAAATTTTGATGATGCACAAAATGCATTAAAAAATCTTCTTAGTTCTCAATCATTTAAAGATGAGTTAGAAAATGATGGCATTAAACTAAGTGCTGCAAACTCAGTAAACTTTGGAAGAATTATTTTCCAAATTATCTATCACTTCTGGTCATATATTCAACTTCTTAAACAAGATGAAATTAAATTTGGAGAAAAAATCTATTTAGTTGTTCCATCTGGAAACTTTGGAAATGTACTTGGTGGATTCTATGCAAAACATATGGGTGTTCCAATTCAAAAACTTTTAGTAGCTTCAAATGAAAACAATATTTTAACTGAGTGGATTAATACTGGTATTTATGATATCAGAGATAAAGAGCTTATTCTTACAAAATCTCCTGCAATGGATATTTTAAAATCTTCAAATATCGAAAGAGTTATGTTCTCACTATTTGGTGCAAAAAGAACAAAAGAGTTATTTGATAATCTAAATAAAGATAACATCTTTACACTAACAGAAGATGAAACAAAACTTTTACAAGAAGAGTTCTCAGCTATAAACTCTGATGATGCATATGGAGCAAAAATTATCAAATCATATTTAGATGATGGATATTTAATGGACCCACATACTGCAACTTGTATAAAAGCATATGAGAATTTAAGAGAAGAGAAACTAAAAACAGTAATTTATTCAACTGCTGAATGGACAAAATTCTCTCCAACAGTATTAAATGCTTTAAATGAAGATAGCAAAACTTATGCGGATAAAGAAGCATTAGAAGAGATTTCATCTAAATTTAACGCAAACTTACCACAATCAATTTCTTCACTTTTTGGATCGAAAATAAACCATAATATTATCATCGAAAAAGAAAAAATAGAAGAGGAAATCGTAAAATTTATTAGAGACTAAAATGTCTTTAATAAGTTTACCTTATAAATCTACTGTGTAGATTAACTACACATCTCTCAATAAATCGGCTTTTTTTGACCTCAATCATAATTTTTTAAGAAAATTAACTATATAATGTATAGATTTAATTTTAAAATAAGGAAGCTAAATGTCTAACGATACAAATAGACGGGATTTTCTAGGTTATTCATTTGCAGCTGTTGCGGCAGTTGGTGGAGCTGCTGCACTTGTTGGTATGAAACAAGTGTGGGATCCATTACCAAGTGTATTAGCTAGCGGATTTACGAATGTTGAGCTTAACGGACTAAAAGCTGGTGAACCGATCACTGTTATGTGGAGAGGTAAACCAATTTTTGTTCTTAAGAAAACTGCAGATATGGAAAAGTCAGATAGAGATTTAATCATCGGTGAAGATAGATACACTGTTGCTATTGGTCTTTGTACTCACTTAGGTTGTATTCCAGCATGGAAGAAAACACAATGGAAATGTGCATGTCACGGTGGTGAGTTTAATGCAAGTGGTAAACAAACTTTTGGACCTCCTCCAAGACCTCTTGATTTACCTCCATTCGCTGTTCAAGGTTCTCAGATTGTTCTTGGTGAAGAAGGACCTGAATACAAAAAAATCGCTGCTGCGATGGCAACGGCATAAGGAGTAGTTTATGGCAAAATTTGAAAAAGCTAACTCTGTAGGTGAGTGGTTAGACCAAAGACTTAATACTACAGCATTAACTAAAGTTTTAATGACTGAGTACTGGATTCCAAAAGATATTAACTTCTTATGGGCAATGGGTGTTCTTTTAGCAGTAACATTTAAAATCTTAGTTATTTCTGGTCTATTCTTAATGATGTACTACAAGCCAGATGTTGCATTAGCATTTGACTCTGTAAACTATACAATCATGCAAGAAGTTGCTTATGGTTGGTTATTTAGACATATGCATGGTGTTGCAGCTTCGGTTGTATTCTTAATTATCTATATTCACATGTTTACTGGAATCTACTATGGTTCTTATAAGCAAGGTAGAGAGATGATTTGGATTTCTGGTATGTTATTATTTATGACATTCTCAGCTGCTGGATTCTCTGGATATATGTTACCATGGGGACAAATGTCTTACTGGGCTGCAATGGTTATTACTAACTTATTTGGTGGTGTTCCAGTTATTGGTGATGCTTTAGTTGTATGGATCAGAGGTGACTTCAACGTTGCTGATGCTACATTAACTAGATTCTTCATGTTACACGTATTCTTATTACCTATCGTAATTATGGGTGTTATTGGATTACACTTCTATACATTAAGAATTCCTCACGTTAATAATCAAGAGGGTGCAGATATCGATTATGATGCGGAAGCTGAAAAATATCTATCTGGAAACAAAAAAGAATCTAAAGTTATTCCTTTCTGGCCAGTATTTATTTCTAAAGACTTTGCTATTTTAGGTATTTTCTTAATTTTCTATTTCTACTTAGTGTTCTTCCACTATAACTTTGCTATGGACCCAGTTAACTTCGACCCAGCAGATGCAATGGTAACTCCAGCGCACATTTACCCAGAGTGGTATTTCTTATGGTCATATGAAGTATTAAGAGGTTTCTTCTTTGATGTTGGTCCTATTAAAGCATTTGATATTGGTTTAGCAGCATTTGGATTTGCAAATGTTATTTTCTTAGTATTACCATGGTTAGACAGAGATCCTGCAATTTTACCAGCACATAAAAGACCTGGATTTAGAGTATGGTTCTGGATTTTAATGGTTGACTTAATTGTATTAACTGTTTATGGTAAATTACCTCCAACAGGTATTAATGCTTGGGTTGGATTCGCTTCAGCTTCAGTATTTATTTTATTATTTGTAGCATTACCATTTGTTACGAAATCAGATGCTAAAAAGAGAGGTGCATAATGAGAGAATTAAAAATTTTAGCAGTTGTAGTAGCATTTACTCTTGTTACTTACTGGGGTGTTGAGCCATTTGCTCACTCTCAGATGCATCCACATGTAGATCCAGCTGATTATAAATTCACTGATGTACAAGAAGATGTTAAAGATGTTAAAGCTTTAAGTGGAAACGCTCAAAATGGTGCAGCATTAGTTCAAGCTAACTGTACTGCTTGTCACTCTATTGAGAAAGAAGGTTTCCCTCAATTAATGGATAACGCTAGCGCTGCTGCAGCTTATGGTGTTGTTCCACCAGATTTATCTACTGCAGGTAAAATTTACAATGCTGATTATTTAGCTGCGTTTATTAAAGATCCTGTAAAAGCTTCTAAAGTTGGTCACAAATTCCAAGATGGAAGAGTTCATCCAATGCCAGGTTATGGTTGGATGCAACCACAAGAGATTGCTGATATGGTAGCATATTTACAATCTATTGCTCCTGCTGAAATGACTAACAAAGAAGTATTCGTAGATGCTTGTCAAAGATGTCACGGTATTAAATATGGAGATATGAAAGGTGGTTCTATGGCTGCTAAAACTCCAGATGAAAATATCAAAGCATATATGGGTAAACTTCCTCCAGATTTATCACAATACATTAGATCAAGAGGTGAGTCTTACTTACATACTTTTGTTAATGATCCTCAAAAACACTTAGAGGGTACAGCTATGCCTAGAGTTGGTTTAACTGAAGAAGCAGAAACGCAAGCTATTAAATATATGGAAGAAGTTGGTGATTCTAAAAAAGCTGAAAGAGAAGCTTTAGGTCCTAAATTCTTAATCTATTTAGTTATTTTCGCGATTTTCGCTTGGTTATGGAAAGCAAGTAAATGGAGAGAAGTTCACTAAGAACTTCTTCTCTTATAATAAACTCATAGGGAGAGGCTTATAATGAAATTATTAAAAATTTTAGCAGCAGTAGCACTTACAGTAAGTATTTCTTCTGCTCAAGACGTTATGCAAAAATCAATGAATATCATGGAACAAGGTATGAGTGAGATTCAAAAAGGTTTTTTAAATAACTCTGTAGAACTAATTAAAAGTGGTACAGCAAAAGTTAGAAAAGGTAATGAACTATTTTCTGACAAAAAAGTAATTGCTCAATATTTACCAGAGAATAAAAAACATATGGTAAACATTGCAGAAAATGCAGCACAAAGAATTAAACTTGATGCTAACGTTTTAGAATTAAATCTAGAAAATAATGCATACATCGATGCAGCTAATGCATATTCAGATATGATGAATGCATGTGCTAGATGTCACTCAATTGTTAGATCTTGGTAATTTAAAATAAGAAGATAAACTTTAAAGTTTATCTTTTTATTAAACTTATATAATAATCTTAGAAACTGCGCTTATTGCAGCTGTTTCACTTCTTAAAATCAAATTTGAATTAAACCCAACTATTTTATCAGTATCAAAAGTTTCTCTTTCTGTTTCTGAAAAACCACCTTCACAACCTAATAATAAAGTTTCTATTTCATCTTTTTTAGTCTCTATATTCTGCTTTGAAAAATCTAAAAGATAAACATTTTTATTTACTGATAAAAACTCATCTAAAGATTTACAAATTTCTAATTTTATGATAGAACTTCTTCCACATTGAGAAGAAGAGTTAAGTAGTATTTTTTCTAATTTTTCAAGGTTTAACTTGAAGTTTTTTTGTGAATACTCACAATATATAAATGTAATTTTTTCTAGTCCTAATTCATTTAATGAAGCAATATTCTTTTCAACTGTCTTAGGATCAACAACACACCAAGCAAGGTGTAGCTTTTTATCATTTTCTACAATTCTTTCTTCAAAAGATACAAGTTGTAGTCTTGCATCTTTTCTACTGATTTCAATAACTTTATAAAGGTAGATATTTTTATCATCTAAATTTCTAAAGTATATTTCATCTTCAATTTTATGACGTCTAGCTTTAAATAAATACTTATAAGTTTCATTATCAACAGTTAAAAACTCTTGTGAAGCTTCTTGGTGATAAGTAAACTGCATTTAAAATATCTTTGAAATCATATAAACAGAAACTAAAACTGCTATTTCAATTGTATATATTTTCTTTGCATATACTTTAAACTCTTCTTGTAATTGAATATCAGTTGTCTTAATAACTCTCATCTTTTTATATCTTTTAATCTCAATCACTAATAAAAATATTGCTGCTGCAATCATAATTACAACAGTAAAAGAAAAATGTTGTGCATAAGCAGATACAATTGCACCTGTATACATAACAATAGCATTTGTAAGATGATATAAAGGAGTCATAAACTTTAATCTTTTTGCTAAAGGTAAAAACTCTTTTGTAGTTGTTACTGAATATAAATTAAATAGCATAACCGCTAAAAAGAAATATACTGCAAATACGTGTGTGACTACGGCATCACTCATTAATTCCATGTTAAACTCACTTTTAAAAAATTTGGGTATTATAGCTTAATTGTCATAAGGTATTAGTAAAAAAGGATCTCCATGGCATTAAGCGTAGATAATGCATTAAAAACAATCTCAGAATTAATAGTAAATCCTAAATTTGAAATCATCCCAATAGAAGAATCTATAAATAGAATTTGTGCCCAAGACATAAATGCGAAGTTGGCACTTCCAAGATTTAACAACTCTGCTATGGATGGTTATGGCTTTAGATTTGAAGATATAAATAAAGAACTAAATATAATCGATACAGTTTTTGCAGGTGATAATAAAGATATCACTCTTAAAGAAGCAACTTGCATAAAAATCATGACAGGAGCAGTTGTTCCTGATGATGTAAATGTTATAGCACCAAAAGAGAATTGCACAGTTTTAGATAATGGAAATGTTCTAATAAATGATAAAACTTTAAAAGAATACTCTCATATACGATTTGTAGGTGAAGATGTAAATATTGATGATAAAGTATTAAGTAAAGGTGATGAAATAAATTTTGCTGATATTACACTACTTAGTTCTCAGGGTATTTCATACATAAATGTTTATAAAAAACCAAAGGTAGTTGTTTTTGCAAGTGGTGAAGAGTTAAAACTTCACTATGAAAAAATAGAAGACCATCAAATTTATAACTCAAATACCCCTACTCTTTTAACAAGATGCAAAGAGTTTAATTGTGATGTAACTTTTATAGGTCAAGCAAGGGACTCAATTGAATCATTACAAGAGCTAATAAAAAACTCACTTGATGCTGATTTAATTGTTACTTCTGGGGGAGTTTCTGTTGGAGATGCTGACTTTACAAACGAGGCATTTTTAAGTTTAGATTTTAAACAAATTTTTAGAGGTATTGAAATAAAACCAGGTAAGCCAACTATTTTTGGAAAAATAGAAAATACCTTTATTTTAAATTTACCAGGTAATCCTCTTGCTTCAGCTTTAATTTTTGAAGTTTTTGGAAAAGTTCTACTTCAAAAACTTTTAGGTTCTAATTCAATTTTTCATGGAACAATAAATGCAAAATTAGGAACTGATTTAAAAAATAAAAAAGGAAGAATTACTATAATTCCAGGTTTATTTGATGGAGAGTATTTCTTTCCAGAAGACAAAAGACTTCCAGGAATGGTATCTACCTTAAGTAGAAGTAACTGTATGATAGCACTTAGTGAAGATATCTCATCTTTAAAAAAAGATGCAATAGTTAAACTTCTACCAATAAATTGGAAATTTTTTAGAAAAGATTATAAGGATTTTATAACATATGAGTAGTACATCAAAAAAAGCAGTTTGTATTTTAAGTGGAGGAATGGACTCTACTTTAGCTTCATATATAGCAAAAAATGATGGTTACGAGATTATTGCAGTTCATTTTAACTATGGACAAAGAACAGAAAAAAGAGAGCTTCAAGCCTTTAGAGATATTTGTGAAGATTTACAAATTAAAGAAAAATATGAAATTGATATTCCTTTCTTCACACAAATCGGTGCTAGTGCTCTTACAGATAATAGCATAGATGTTCCAACAAGTGGAGTTGAAGATGGTGTTCCTGTAACTTATGTACCTTTTAGAAATGGAATTTTCCTTTCTATTGCAAGTGCAATTGCAGAAAAAGAAGAAGCAAGTGCATTATACATTGGAGTTGTTGAAGAAGATAGTTCTGGTTATCCAGATTGTACTGATGACTTTATCTATAAAATGACTAATGCAATTAACCAAGGAACAAAAGAGTCAACAAAAATAGAGATAAAAACTCCATTAGTTCATTTAATGAAAGATGAAATAGTAAAGAAATCTATAGAGTTAGATGTTCCATTAAAACATACTTGGTCATGCTACAAGGAAGAAGAAGCTGCTTGTGGTATATGTGATTCTTGTAGACTAAGGCTAAATGGGTTTAAAAAAGCCAACTCAACTGACCCAATAAAATACAAGGGATAAATTTTGACGTGGAAAATTTCAAAATCATTTGATTTTTGTTATGGACATAGAGTTTGGTCTCAAACTTTAAATAGTGAATATTCACTAGATCCATGTTTAAAGTGTAGACACCTGCATGGACATCAAGGTAAAATTGTGATTTTTTTAGAAGCTCAAAAATTAAAAGATGGAATGGTTACAGACTTTAAACACTTAAACTGGTTTAAACAGTTTTTAGATGATGTATTAGACCATAAATTTATTCTTGATATAAATGACCCACTATACCCTACTTTACTTCCTCACATAAAAAAAGAGGATTTAATTCATTTTGAAGAGGGTTATTATATTCCTAATATAGATAAAATTAAAGATGAGCAGAGTCATATAAAAGAGATGTATGAAGGATATGTAATAGTTGACTTTGTACCTACAAGTGAAAATCTATCAGCTTGGTTTTTAGAAATAGCAAGCAAAAAAATGCAAAAACTTGGAGTTAAAGTTTCAAGTGTAGAGTTTGCAGAAACTCCAAAAAGCAAAAGTCATGTCTTTGCTTGAAGTTAATGAAATCTTTGGTCCTACAATTCAAGGAGAAGGAAAACTAGTTGGTACTCCTTCTATTTTTATAAGACTTGGGAAGTGTAACTTTAGATGTGAAGGTTTCAGCGTAGAGTATGAAACGCCAAGTGGCATTAAAAAATGCTCATGTGATTCATATTATGCTGTAGATATGGCATTTAAAGACCAATGGCAAAAGATGACTGCAGAAGATGTAATCAAAGATGTTTTACAACTTGAACCTAACTACAAAATTGATATTGTTATTACTGGTGGAGAACCTCTTCTATATTGGAAAAATGAAGAGTTTCAAAACTTATTAAAGCATTATGTAGAGAATAATTATAAAGTAACTATTGAAACTAATGGCTCATTAAATATAGATTTAACTGAAACTTATCAGAAACAAATACTATTTTCTATGAGTGTAAAACTATCAAACTCTTTAGAACCTTTAAAGAAAAGAATTAATATAAATACACTAACAAAAATCATCAATGAAACAGATGGTTCTTACTTAAAATTTGTTATTGATGAAGACTTTAAAGAACAAGCTAGCAAAGAGATAAAAGAGCTAACAGCTCAACTACCAAAAGTAGATGTATACTTAATGCCAATGGGAGATACAGCAAAACAAATAAATGAAAATAGTGAGGCCGTTATTAACCTCTCAATTGAAAATGGATATAAGTATTGCGATAGACTTCATATAAGAGTTTGGGACAATAAAAGAGGTGTTTAAAATATTTTAGATATAATCTGTCTTTAATATAAAGAACAACTTGTTGTTCTCTTTAGAAGTCAAAAATAAAAGGTTTTCTTTTAATTGGAAACTATTTTAAGGATTTAATTTATGAATTTTACAGGTTCTAATGTATTAGTAACAGGTGCTAGTAGAGGAATTGGTGCAGAGATTGCAAAAACTCTTGCTAGTTTTGGTTTAAAAGTTTGGATTAACTATAGAAGTGGAGCGGAAGCTGCTGAAAAAATCAAAGAAGAGATTGAAGCTGCTGGTGGAAAAGCTGCAATAGTTAAAGCTGACGTAACTAAAGAAGATGAATTCACTGCTGCAATTAAAACAATTGTAGATGCAGATGGACAACTTTCATACTTAGTTAATAATGCTGGTATTACAAGAGATAAATTAGCACTAAGAATGTCTGTTGAAGATTTCAACGATGTTATTGCAGCAAACTTAACATCTGCATTTATTGGATGTAAAGGTGCTTTAAAAGCTATGGGTAAAAAGAAGTTTGGTTCTATTGTAAACATCTCTTCAATTGTTGGAGAAATGGGTAACCCAGGTCAGACAAATTATTCTGCTTCTAAAGGTGGATTAAATGCAATGACTAAATCATTTGCAAAAGAAGCTGCAGCTAGAGGTATTAGATATAATGCAGTAACTCCAGGTTTTATTCAAACAGATATGACTGATGAATTAAAAGATGAAGTTAAAGCTGAATATGAGAGAAATATCCCTCTAAGTAGATTTGGACAACCAAAAGAAATTGCAGATGCAGTAGCATTTTTATTGAGTGATCATTCATCGTATATTACAGGTGAAATACTAAAAGTAAATGGTGGATTATACGTTTAAAAAAGATTTATTAAATCTTTTTATGGTATAATTTGGCGATAATTTTAAAAAAGGAAAAGAATATGGCATTATTTGATGATGTAAAAGAAGTAGTAGTTGAGCAACTAGATTGTGATCCTGCAGAAGTTAAAGAAGAGTCTAAATTTATTGAAGATTTAGGTGCTGACTCATTAGACGTTGTTGAATTAGTTATGGCGTTAGAAGAGAAGTTCGATATCGAGATTCCAGACGAAGATGCAGAGGGTATCTTAACTGTTGCTGATGCTATCAAATACATCGAAGATAACGCGTAATTAATACGCTATTCTTATAATTTAAGCCAGTATTCTATACTGGCTTTTTTTTAACATTTTTTATTTTAATTGTTGAATTTTTAATAAATATTTTAAGAATTGAATTATTTAAATACTTATTTTTGGAGCATATTTAATGAAAAGAGTTGTTATAACAGGTTTAGGAACAATTAATTCAGTAGGTCACAATGTAGAGGATTCTTTCAATGCCGTAGTAAATGGTAAATGTGGAATCAATGAAATTACACTGTTTGATGCTAGTGAATATTCTGTTCAATTTGCAGGTGAGGTTAAAGATTTTGACCCAACTACTGTAATGGATAAAAAAGAAGTTAAAAAAGCTGATAGATTTATTCAATTAGGAATAAAAGCAGCTTATGAAGCGATGGATGATGCAGGATACATCAGTGCTGAAGATAAAAAAGTTAATGAATCAATTTCTGAAAGATTTGGAGTTATTTCAGCTTCAGGAATCGGTGGATTATCAACAATTGAGAAAAACTCAGTAACTTGTGCTAACAGAGGACCAAAAAGAATTTCACCATTCTTCATTCCTTCTTCATTAGTAAATATGTTAGGTGGATTTATTTCAATTGAGCATGGACTAAAAGGTCCTTCATTATCTCACGTAACAGCTTGTGCAGCTTCAACACACGCTTTAGCAGATGCAGTTAAAACTATTGCAACAAATGGTGCTGATAGAGTATTAGTTGTTGGTGCAGAAAGTGCTATTTGTGGTGCTGGAATTGGTGGATTTGCTGCAATGAAAGCATTATCTACTAGAAATGATGATCCACAAAGTGCTTCAAGACCATTTGATAAAGATAGAGATGGTTTTGTTATGGGAGAAGGTGCTGGTGCACTTGTACTTGAAACATTAGAATCAGCACAAGAAAGAGGTGCTAAAATCTATTGTGAAGTAATTGGATTTGGTGAATCAGGTGATGCAAATCACATTACAGCTCCTGTTATGGATGGTCCACTAAGATCAATGAAAGCTGCATTAGCTATGGCTAAAGCAAATACTGGTGAAGACATTAAAATTGACTATATCAATGCTCACGGTACATCAACTCCTGTTGGAGATGTAAATGAGTCTAAAGCAATTGTTGAGTTATTTGAAGGACTTGAAAACTGTCCTCCTGTAACTTCTACAAAAGGTCAAGTTGGTCACTGTTTAGGTGCAGCTGGTGCAATTGAAGCAATTTTTACTATCAAAGCACTAAATGAAGGAATTATTCCTCCAACAATTAATATTGAAAACCAAGATGAAGAGTGTAAACTAGATTACGTTCCTAATACTGCAAGAAAAGTAGAGTTAAATACTGTTATGAGTAATAACTTTGGTTTCGGTGGAACTAACGGTTCTGTAATATTCAGAAAACTAGAAAAGTAATATAGAGTTTAAACACTTTTTCAAAAAGGAAATTATTTGGCAACTTACTTAGATTTTGAAGACAAAATAAAAAAAATTGAAGAAGATATCACAGTTGCAAAAACAAAAAATGACGAACATGCAGTAGAAATACTGGATAAAAAGTTAGAAAAAGAGGTTGAAAAGACATTTAAAAACCTTAGTGATTATCAAAAACTTCAATTAGCTAGACACCCTGATAGACCATATGCAATGGATTATATCAAGGGTCTTATGACAGATTACTATGAAATTCATGGTGATAGACACTTCGATGATGACAATGCTATTGTGTGTTTCCTTGGATATATTGGAAATGAAAAAGTAGTAGTTATTGGAGAGCAAAAAGGTAGAGGGACAAAAGATAAGTTAAAAAGAAACTTTGGTATGCCAAGTCCTGAAGGTTATAGAAAAGCTTTAAGAGCAGCTAAATTAGCTGAAAAGTTTAACTTACCGATTCTTATGCTTGTAGACACTCCGGGTGCATATCCTGGAATTGGTGCAGAAGAAAGAAACCAATCTGAAGCAATTGCTAGAAACCTTTATGAGTTTTCTGAACTAAAAACTCCTACTGTTTCAGTTGTAATTGGAGAAGGTGGTTCAGGTGGTGCACTTGCTATTTCTGTTGCTGATAAATTAGCAATGATGAGATACTCTGTTTATGCAGTTATTTCTCCTGAAGGTTGTTCTGCAATTTTATGGAATGACCCTGCAAAAGTTGAAACAGCAGCAAATGCATTAAAGATTACAGCTGAGTCATTAAAAGAACTTGGTTTAATTGATGATGTAATTAAAGAGCCACTTATTGGTGCTCATAGAAAAAAAGAAGACGCTATTAAAGCATTAGGTGATTATTTTTTAACTTCACTTGCTGAATTAAAACAACTAACACCAGCTCAAAGATACGAAAAGAAATATGAAAAACTTATGAACTTAGGAAAGTTCGAAGCTAAATAATATTTTCTTAAAAGTTGTAGTTAAACTACAACTTTTAGTCTCTAACTAGCCTACCTACAGGCTCCCCACCAATCATATGAAAATGTAAATGATGAACTTCTTGTCCACCATCATCACCAATATTTGTAATTAATCTATAACCACTTTCTCTAATACCTAATTTAGATGCAACTTTTTGCATAAACTCAGTCATACCTGCCATAATTTTTGGAGGAATTACATCAAATGAATCATAGTGCTCCTTAGGGATAATAAGAACATGAACTTTTCTAGCTGGATTTATATCATTAAATGCTAAAAAATTCTCGTCTTCTAGGATAGTTTGATTAGGTATTTCACCCTTAACTATTTTGCAAAAAATACACATATATTCACCTTTTTTAGTTTAAAAAATATTATAACCAAACTCTAATAAATTTTAAAGTATAATCCAAACCTTTATAAATAAACAACAGGAGAATAAAAGTGAAAGAATGGCTTGATAAAATTAGTAATGCTGATTCACTTGAAGTTCTAGAGAATTTAAGAATTGAAACTTTAGGTAAAAAAGGTATTATCCCTGCACAATTTGCAAAGATGAAAGATATTCCAGGACCAGAGAAAAAAGCTTTTGCTGAAAATTTAAATACGCAAAAAGCTGAAATCACTGAAGCACTTGAAGCTAAAAAAGAGATTTTAGAACAACAGGCACTAGAAGCAAAATTAAAAGAAGAAAAAATTGATGTAACAAAATTCAACAACGAGTTAACATGTGGTGCAGCTCACCCAGTTTCTTTAACAATGGATAGAATTATTCAATATTTCCAAAACCTTAACTTTGCAGTAGAAGAAGGTCCATTAGTAGAAGATGACTTCCATAACTTTGAAGCATTAAATCTTCCTAAATATCACCCTGCAAGAGATATGCAAGATACATTCTATAATAAAGATTATACTTTATTAAGAACACACACTTCTCCTGTACAAATTAGAACTATGTTAAGTCAACAAACTCCAATCAGAATGATTGCACCAGGTACAGTTTTTAGAAGAGACTTTGACTTAACACATACGCCAATGTTCCACCAAATTGAAGCATTAGTAGTTGATGATGCAGATAAGATTTCATTTGCAAACTTAAAACATGTATTAGTAGAGTTCTTACATCATATGTTTGGTGACGTTGATGTTAGATTTAGACCATCATTCTTCCCATTTACAGAACCATCTGCAGAAGTAGATATTTCATGTGTATTCTGTAAAGGTGATGGATGTAGAGTATGTTCTCACACAGGATGGTTAGAAGTACTTGGATGTGGTGTAGTAGACCAAAATGTATTCAAAGCAGTTGGATACGAAAATAAATCAGGATATGCTTTTGGATTAGGTGTTGAAAGATTTGCAATGCTAATTCATAATATTGGTGATTTAAGATCTCTATTTGAGAGTGATTTAAGATTATTAGGACAGTTCAAATGATAATAACAAGATCGTGGATACAAGAATATATTGATATTTCAAAAATATCAACAGAAGATATTTGTAAAACTTTAAACTCTATTGGATTAGAAGTTGATAGTGTTGAAGAACAAAGAATGCCTTCTAATATTGTAGTAGGTAAAGTTTTAGAAAAAGAGAAACACCCAGATGCTGATAAATTAAATATTTGTCAAGTTGATATTGGAAATGAAACTGTTCAAATTGTTTGTGGTGCAAAAAATGTAGATGCAGGACAATTTGTTCCTGTTGCAGTTGTTGGTTGTAACTTAGGTGAAGGTTTCAAAATTAAAAAGGCAAAACTAAGAGGTGTAGAATCAAATGGTATGATTTGTTCTTCTACTGAAATAGGTTTACCTAAATTAAATGATGGAATTTTAGAACTTGATGAATCAATTGGTAAATTAGAAGTTGGAAAAGAGTTAAAAGACTACCCTCTTTTAAATGATGATATTATTGAAATTGAATTAACTGCAAATAGAGGTGACTGTCTAAGTATCAATGGAGTTGCTAGAGAATTATCTGCATTTTATTCTATTGCTTTTAAAGAGCAAGAATTCAAAATAAATTACAATGATTTAGGTATTGGACAAATTTTAGAAGTAGAGAGTTTAAGTACAATCGAATCTAAATATATCTATACAGTTATTAACTCAGAAAACTTCACTTTACCAGTATTACAAAGATTAAGAGTTGGGGCAATTGATAAATTTAAAGAGAATGATTTAGTTGATGCTTTAAGTTATATTACTCATACTACTGGTGTTATTTTAAATGCTTATGCAAAAAAAGATGCTGAAGATATTAAAGGTTTAGCAACAATTCATATCCAAAAAGACAAACAAGGTTTTGATGTAATTATTGGTGAGAAGAAGTTAAGTACTGTAGGTGTTGAACACTGTGAAATTAGTGAAGACAAAGAGTATATTATTGAAGCTTCATATATCAACCCTGAACTTTTAGCAAAAAAAGTATTTGAAACAAAAAAAGAGACTGGTGATGTTTATTACAGAAGTTCAAGAGGTAGTGAACCAGATATTGAAACTGGAATGAAATCTTTTTGTTCTTTAATCTCTCAAAGTGGTGCAGAAGTTTACAATGGAAATGAAGCACTAGTTGACTATGAAGAAAAAACTACTATTGATGTAAGTGTTAAAAAAGTTAATGCAATTATTGGTCAAGACGTAGAAAAAGCAAATATTGATAAAATCTTAAGTGGTTTAGGATTTGAAGTAAAAGATAACTCTTCAGATGTTTTATCTATTAAAGTTCCACACTACAGACACGATATTAAAAATATTGCAGATGTTACAGAAGAGATTGTTAGAATTATTGGTATTGATAACATTCAAGCAAAACCTTTAGCAATTGATGAAGTAAATAGAGTAAACAAAACTTCATATGATTTAGTTAAGAAAAACAAATTGAGAGCTAAAGCTATTGAAAATGGTTTCTTTGAAACTGTAACTTATGTTTTTGCAGATAGAGAAAAATTAACAAAATACTCTCTTCCAACAGTTCAAGAGAGTTTAGATTTATTAAATCCTATTGTTAAAGAGTTAGATACATTTAGAACAACTATTTCATTAAACCTTATTGAAGCTTGTTCAAATAACTCAAAACTTGGATTTAAATCAGCAGCCTTCTTTGAGATTGGAAAAATATTCAACTTAAAAAGAGAAGAAAAAACTGTTGTTTCTTTCGTATTCTCAGGACAAAAAGAGCTTGAAGAGATTTCAAATTCTGGTAAGCCAGAAAATATTGATTTCTTCTCTTTCTCTAAAAAAGTATTAAATACAGTTGGAAAATTTGATTTAGAGCCAATGGAAAAAATTTCTAATGATTTAATTCACCCATACCAAAGTGCAAATGTAATTGTAGATGGTCAAAGTGTAGGATTTATTTCAAAATTACATCCAAGTGTAGCTTCTGAATATGATTTAAGTGATACATTCATTGCAGAGATTGATTTTGAAGCAATTGCAAATAACTTAATCAAAGTAGAGAGCTACTCTAAATTCCAAGCTTCTAAAAAAGACTTAAGTCTTATTGTTCCAAAAGATATGGAGTTTAAGAAAATTAAAGATGTAATTAACTCTTTAGAAAACAACACAATTAAACAATATAACCTAATTGATATCTACAATGATGAAAACTTAGGTGAAAATGAGAGTTTAACTATTAGATTTGTTCTTCAAAACGATGAAAAAACACTTGAAGAAGAAGATATTACTTCTACAATGAATAGTATTTTAGAAGCATTAAAAGAAAAATTAAATATTGAATTAAGATAAGGAAATAAAAGTGGAAACATTTGACATTAAAAAACTATCTAAGCCTTTTGACATAGAAATTGACTCAATTGCAAGTGATAAATCAATATCACATAGATGTGCAATGTTTTCACTATTTTCTAATGAAACTTCATATATTAAAAACTACCTTACAGCAGAAGACACATTAAATACTTTAAGTATAGTAGAACAATTAGGTGCTAAAATCACACGTGATGGTTCTACTGTAGAAATTACACCAACAGATAAACTAACTGAGCCAAAAGATATTCTTGATTGTGGTAACTCAGGAACTGCAATGAGACTGTTTTGTGGACTTTTAGCTTCTATTGATGGTGCTTTTACTTTAACAGGTGATAAATATCTAAAAGAGCGACCAATGAAAAGAGTGGCAGACCCACTAAGAAGTATTGGTGCAAAGATTGATGGTAGAGAAGAAGGGAATAAAGCTCCTTTATTTATTAGAGGAGTTAAAGAGTTAGATCCTTTTACTTATATCTCGCCTGTAGATTCTGCCCAAGTAAAATCAGCAATGATACTAGCAGCTTTAAGAGCTAATGGTATTTCAAAATATAAAGAAAATGAACTAACACGTGACCATACAGAAAGAATGTTAAAAGGTATGGGAGCTAAGTTAGAGACAGATGATGAAGGGTTTATAAATATTCATCCTTTAGAAGGTCATTTAAAGCCATTAAATATTACAGTTCCAACTGATCCTAGTTCTGGGTTCTTTTTTGCAGTGGCTGCTGCAATTACAAAAGACTCAAGAGTTGTAATAAAAAATGTATCTTTAAATCCTACTAGAATTGAAGCATACCAAGTTTTAAAAAGAATGGGTGCAGAAGTTAATTTTATAGAAAAAGAGAATATTTATGAGCCTATTGGAGATATTGAAGTAAAACACAAAGAGCTAAATGGTGTTGTGGTTGAAGATAATATCTCTTGGTTAATTGATGAACTTCCAGCACTTTCAATTGCTATGTCAATTGCAAATGGAAAATCATTGGTAAAAAATGCAAAAGAGTTAAGAGTTAAAGAGTCAGATAGAATTAAATCTGTTGTTTCAAACCTTGAAAAATGCGGTGTTACTTACACTGAATTTGAAGATGGCTATGAGATAGTAGGTGGAACAATAACTAAAGCCTCTATAGACTCTCATGGAGACCATAGAATTGCAATGAGCTTTGCAATTGCTGGTACTTTATGTGATATGGAAATAAATGATGTTGATTGTATTTTAACATCATTTCCAAACTTCAAAGAAATCCTTGACTCTTTATATTAAAAAATGAAGGTCCCTTTTTTGATGGGGACATCAAAAAAGGATACAAATGAAAGTAAAACTAGCATCAAGCTATGGTTTTTGTTTTGGAGTAAAAAGAGCAATTGAAATTGCAGAAAAATATGAAGATTCTGCAACAATGGGACCACTAATTCATAATCAAAATGAAATTGATAGACTAAAAACTGACTACAATGTAGGTTTATATAACAATCTAACAGATGTAAAACCTAATGATACTATTATAATTAGAACACATGGTATTCCAAAGAATGACTTAAAAGATTTAAGAAAAAAAGATGCAAAAGTTATAAATGCAACTTGTCCTTTTGTTACCACTCCTCAGCAAATTGTAAAGAAGATGTCTGCTGAAAACTACTCTATTTTAATCTTTGGAGACCAAGACCATCCAGAAGTTAAAGGTGTGAAATCATATGGTGAGGACCAAGATGATGTACATGTGATTTTAACTGCTGATGAACTAGATAATTTGAACTTCAAATATGACAAAATTGCAACTGTTGCACAGACAACTAGAAAAAAAGAGATTTACTTAGAGATTGTAAATAAACTTATTCTAAAAAACAAAGAAGTAAGAGTATTTAATACAATTTGTGATGCAACTTTTGAAAATCAAGATGCAGCAAGAGAACTATCAAAAGAAGTAGATGTAATGGTAATTATTGGAGGGAAGAACTCTTCAAATACTAAACAATTACATCATATTTGTTTAGATAACTGCAAAGATTCATATTTAATAGAAAATGCCAAAGAACTTGATTCTTCTTGGTTTAAAGGCAAAGAACTTTGTGGTATAACAGCAGGGGCTAGTACACCTGATTGGATTATTCAAGAAGTTGTTAACGAAATAGAAAAATATTAAGCGAGTTGTTTAAGTAAAATTTAGATATAATCATAGCCATTTATAATAAAACGGTTAATACGAAGGAATAAAATGGGTATCGATGATATTGAATTAGGTGAAGACTTTGATTTTGAGAAAATGCTTAATGAGTCTTTTGAGAATGCTGAAAATAACTCTGTAGTTGATGGTGTAATTGTAGAAATTACTAATGATAGTGTACTTGTTGATGTTGGACAAAAGATTGAAGGTAGATTAAACCTTTCAGAAATCACAATTGGTGGTGAAGTTCAATTTAAAGCTGGTGATACAATCTCTGTTATGTTAATGGGAAATAAAGGTGAAAGACCAAATATTTCTTACAAAAAAGTTTTACAAAAAGAAAAATTTGATAACTTTGTAAAAGAACATGGTGAGAATGTTGAAGATGTAACAATTGAAGGTAAAATCATTTCTGTTAAAAACAGAGGTGGATTTATTATTGAAGATGATTCTGGATTAGAATACTTCATGCCAATGGCACAATCTTACTTAAAAACTCACGGAGCAATTGGTAAAAAAGTTAAAGCTAAAGTTTTAAAAGTAAACGAAGCTCAAAACTCAATCATTGTTTCTAGAAAAAAACTTATTGAAGAGTCTAAGTTAGAAAAAGATTCTAAAGTAAATGAAATCTTAGAGAAAAACGAGCCAGTAAACGGTATCGTTAAAAAAATCACTTCTTATGGTATGTTTATTGATTTAGGTGGAATTGATGGTTTAGTAAACTACAATGAAATCTCTTACAAAGGGCCTGTTAACCCTGCAAATTACTATGACGAAGGTGATGAAGTATCTGTTGTTGTATTATCTTATGATAAAGCTAAACAACACTTATCATTATCTATTAAAGCTGCATTACCAAATCCTTGGGATGAAATCAAAGATGAATTAGAAGTTGGTGATACAATTACTGTTACTGTTTCTAACTTTGAATCATATGGTGCGTTTGTTGATTTAGGAAATGATATTGAAGGTCTATTACATATCTCTGAAATTTCTTGGAACAAAAACTTAAAAAATCCAAAAGATTTATTAACATTAGGTGAAGAAGTTAATGTTGAAGTTATTGAACTAGATGTTGACAAAAAAAGATTAAGAGTATCTCTTAAAAACTTACAAGAAAAACCATTTGCTAAATTTGTAAAAGAGAACAAAGTTGGTGATGTTATTCAAGGTAAAGTTGCTACATTAACTGATTTTGGTGCTTTCGTTACAATTGGTGAAGTAGATGGATTATTACACAATGAAGAAGCTTCTTGGGAATCAAATGCTAAATGTAAATCACTTTATAAAAAAGGTGACGAAGTTGAAGTTAAAATTATCAAGATTGATAGAGAAAAAGAAAATATCTCTTTATCAGTTAAAGAAATTTCTGAATCTCCAGCTAAAAAATTCCAAAATGAACACAAAATTGGTGACATCGTAAAAGGTGCTGTTAAAGATAAAAAAGATTTCGGAATTTTCATTAAATTAGATGACAACTTAGATGGTCTAATCAGAAATGAAGACTTTGGTCCATTAAATGTTGAAGAAGTTAATGTTGGTGACGAATTAGAAGCAGTAGTAGTAAATATCGACACTAAGAAAAATAGAGTAAGATTATCTGTAAAAAGATTAGAGCAACAACAAGAAAGAGAAGTTCTAAAAGCAGTTAATGATGATACGTCTATGACATTAGGTGATTTACTAAAAGACCAAATTAAATAAGGATTTGTACAAATGAGTAAACATACAATCGTAGTTTGTGATCACATTCATGAAGATGGTTTAAACATTTTACAAAACACTGAAGATATCAACTATGTATATGCAGCAGACATTGATAAAGTAGCACTTTTAGATGTTATTAAAGATGCTGATGTTGCTATTACTAGATCTTCAACAGATGTTGATGAAAAGTTTTTAAACGCAGCAACTAATCTTAAAGCAATTATTAGAGCTGGTGTAGGATATGATAACGTAGATATGGAAGGTTGTAGCAAAAGAGGAATCATTGCTATGAACGTTCCAACTGCAAATACAATTGCAGCAGTTGAGCTTACTATGGCTCACATGCTGTCTTGTATGAGAAAGTTTCCTTACGCACATAACCAATTAAAACAAGATAGAATCTGGAAAAGAGAAGATTGGTATGGAAATGAGCTTTATGGTAAAAAACTTGGTGTTATCGGATTTGGTAACATTGGACATAGAGTTGCATTAAGAGCTAAATCTTTTGAAATGGATGTTGTTACATACGATCCTTATATTCCTTCAACAAAAGCAACTGATTTAGGTATTAATTATACAACAAACTTCGATGATATCTTAGCTTGTGATATTATTACTATTCACACTCCAAAAAATCAAGAGACTCTTGATATGATTGGTGAAGAAGAAATTGCTAAAATGAAAGATGGAGTTATTTTAATCAACTGTGCTAGAGGTGGTTTATACAACGAAGAAGCACTAGTTAATAACTTAAAATCTGGAAAAATTGCAATGGCTGGTATTGATGTATTCAAAAAAGAGCCTGCAATTGACCACCCTCTTTTAGATTTAGACAATGTAACTGTAACTGCACACTTAGGTGCAAATACAAAAGAATCTCAAAAGAAAATTGCTACTCAAGCAGCTGAAAATGCAATTGAGTCTGCAAGAGGAATTGCATATCCAAATGCTCTTAACTTACCTATTGATGAGAGTAAAATTCCTTCATTTGTAAAACCATATATTGAGTTAACTCAAAAAATGGCATATTTAGCTGCTCAAACAGATAAATCTGCTATTAGATCTATTTCTGTGTGTGCTCACGGAGAGATTAAAGAGTATCTTGACTCTTTATCTACATTTGCTACAGTTGGAGCTTTAACTGCATCTAGTGATGCTGCTGAAATCAACTATGTAAATGCTAAATTTATTGCTGAAGAAAAAGGTATCAAATTTGATACTTGTGAAGTAAATCACTGCACAGGATACAGCAATAAAGTTACTATCAAAATCACTACAGAAAAAGGTGTAAATACTATTTCTGGTACTGTATTTGATGAAGATGTACAAAGAATTGTTGAACTAAATGGTTTTGACTTTGATATTGAGCCAAAAGGAAAGTTAATCATTATGAGAAATACTGATGTTCCTGGTGTAATTGGAGAAGTTGGTAAACTATTAGGAGATAACAAAATTAACATCTCAGACTTTAGATTAGCAAGAGGAAAAGATTCTGCATTAGCAGTTATCTTAGTAGATGAATCTATTAATCATAAAGTATTAGATCAAATTAAAACTCTTGAAGCTGCAATTGCTGTAGCTTATGCAGAAGTATAAAAGGAATAGCAATGGCAAATATTTCAATGAGTGAACTTAAAAAAGGTCTAAAAATTGAACTTGATGGTGTTCCTTATAAAATTACTGAATACCAACACGTAAAACCTGGTAAAGGTGCTGCATTTGTAAGATGTAAAATCAAATCATTCCTAAATGGAAAAGTTATTGAAAAAACTTTCCATGCAGGAGACAAATGTACTACTCCAGATTTACAACAAAAAACTATGCAATACCTATATGATGATGGTGAAATGCTACAATTCATGGATGCAAATACTTATGAGCAAATTGGTTTAACATATGACCAAGTTGGTGATGCTGAAAAATGGATTATTGATGGAATGAATGTTGATATGATGTTCTTCAATGGTAATGCTATTACTGTTGAACCACCAATGACTGTTGAACTTAAAATTGTAGAAACGCCACCTAACTTCAAAGGTGACTCACAAGGTGGTAAAAAACCTGCTACTTTAGAAAGTGGAGCTGTTGTACAGATTCCTTTCCACCTAGTAGAAGGTGATGTTATCAAATGTGATACTAGAACTGGGGAATACCTAGAGAAAGTTAAATAGCGTTAAAAAAGAGTGAATAATTTCACTCTTTTAGCTATTTAAGCTGAGTATTTGTTTTCTAAGAGAAAACATACGAAGCCGATGTGAACTAGCTCGCTAGAGCGTATTGTCGAAGCTAAGTGAAACGAAGCAAGACATTGTGAGATGAACTATCTAAAAATTTATACTCTTCAAAATCTCTATCTTTTTTTCTACACTAAATCTTAACCTATTTAAACCAATCTATTATATTTGTTATTGAATCTTTAAAACCTATTAATACCTTTAATTTATTATCTAAATTTTTAAACTTATTCCATGTTGTGAGGTACCAAGATTTTTTAGGATATTTTGTTAAATTGTTTTTACTGTCTTCAATAACTGAATGAATTTTTTCACTATCTTCTTTGGAAATTTCTTTTTCTAATTTGATTACTTTTTCTTCAAGTCTATCTAGCTTAATAATCATATTTTCTATTTCTTCTAATGTAAATCTTTCATTTTCATCAATAATATTTTTATCAAGTTCAGTTTTTATTAATTCAGATATATTATCAATATTAAAATTATTATTTATTTCTTTTAGTTCTGTATCAATTCTTTGAATCCAATTTCTAATATTAAATGGTACAGAATGAAAATCATTAATTTTAAGACAATCTTCTTTTTTATAATCACCAGGAGACACTGTAATAAATAATGTTTCTTTATCTATATAGTTTGCATCTGCTAAAACAAATGCACTTTTCTGCTTAACTTGATAGCTTTTTTCTTCTAATGTAAAATGGCAATCATCATGTGCAACAAATTTAATCTTACATAAAACTCTTCCAGATGAAGGAAATTCAAAAATAAAATCATCAATAGTAAAATACTTAGATTCATTAAATTCACTTAATATTTCATTTATTTTGCTTTTTTTTAGATTTGTCAAACTTCCTCCAAAATCATTTTTTTTATTATATTCAAAAATATCTAAAAGCCATATTTTTAAGTAAGGTCAAGGAATAGAAGGAGTTTACTGTAGTAAATGACTGATTAAATTTTCTTATTTGACGAAGAGATTGCTAAAAAGATGGCTTTTAATCTAGCCTTTTCTTTTTAGATAAATTATCTTATCTTCACCTATATAATTCTCATGTACAATCTCAAAATCCATATCAATATCATTTAAAGCATTTACACCTTTTCTAATCTTAGGACTTACAAGTAAAACAATATAGTCAATCTTCTCTTTTAGACTTTCCATTAAGTTATAAGTACCCTCAACCATAATGAATTTATAGTCTAATAGTTTAAATAAATCATCACTTATAATTACATCTCTATTAGGTATTTTAAAAAGAGGAATATTATTGTCAAAGACTTTGTTCTTTGTATAAATCATAATATTAGGAGCTCGTCCTGCAATATATCTAGCATCTAATGTTGGTTTATCAGTTCTTACTGTATTTCCACCAATAAGCATTAAATCAATTTTATCTCTTAATGTATGTACATAAGCTTTAGCTGTATTAGAAGAGATACTTCCATCAATACAACCATTTAATGTTTGAGCCATCTTATAAAATATAAAAGTTCCATTTGTCCACTTGATAAATGGATATAAAAGGTCATAAGCTTCTTTTTTCATGCATCCAAGGTTTACATCAATATTAGATGACTTTAGTGTCTCACAGCCTCCAGATGCCTCTTTATTTATATCTTCGTGAGCTACTACAACTCTTTTAGGTTTTATTTCTTTTAATAAATTAGCACAAGCAGGTGTTTTACCTATATGATTACATGGCTCCAAAGTTACATAAACTGTACAATCTTCAAAAAAACCTTTATGATTTTTTATTAGATAATCATGAATATCATGGCTCGATGTTTTTGCTTTTAAAATATCATTTGGATGTTTTTTAAGATATGCAGCTTTAAGTGCATTTACTTCTGCATGAGGCATTCCTGCTTCTTTATGAGCTTCAATAGAAAGTATCTCCCCATCTTTTACAACAACACAGCCAACAGCTGGATTAGGATAAGTCATTAACTGATATTTCCAGGCTTCATCAATCGCAAGTTTCATAAAAAAATTATCATCTATTTTCATTGTTCTCTTTTCTAAAGTAAAAAAAAAGGAAGCTGAAAAATCAACTTCCTTTTTTAACTATTTAAAATTTATTCTACCATTCAAAATAAGTAGATGCTGAAGATATTTCATCATATGAAATTATCTCTTCACCATGTTCAGTTTTGATTTTAATTTCATTATCATCTGCTGATAATAATTCACCTTTTATAGTGTCTTTATCAAAATCTTTTAGCTTAACTTTATCACCAATAGAAGCTTTATAGTGTCTTGGATTTTTTAATTTTCTTTCAATTCCAGGAGAACTAACTTCTAAGTTATATTTACCATTCATTGGTTCATCTAAATCTAGAATTGGAGATATCATTCTAGAGATTTCTGCACATTTATCAAGGTTGATTCCCTCTTTAGCTGTAACATAAACTCTAAAGATATTCATATCATTCTCTTTTAAAGATACAATATCATATACTTCTGCACCACAACCTTGTACTGCAATTTCAATTGATTCTTCTAAATTCATGAGTCACTCTTTTTATCTTTTTCAATTTTTCTAAATAAATCTTCAATATTTTTTGATTTCTCTAAAGATTTATCATTTTCAAATTTAAAGTTAGGACACTTATACCAACCAGTTGCACTTAAAACATATGATTTAATTCTACCACTTGCTTTAGTTAATGCAGAAACTACACCTGGTATTTCCTTATCCTCGAAGTCACTTCCATCAAAATATACAATTGCATCATATTTTCCATTTTTACAATTTACACCAGTGATAGGAAGAGATCGGATTCTATCGTCATTCATACTTGATAGAGCTTCAGGTACAAGCTCCATCAGTAATGATTCAGTTCTTTGAAGATTAATACTTTTCATTAAGCTGCCTTTTTACAGTTCAATTTCTCTTTTTTCTTCAATTTGAATAAATGTTTCAATGAAGTCTCCAACTTTGATATCGTTGAATTTGTCAAACATGATACCACACTCGTATCCATTTGATACTTCTTTAACATCATCTTTAAATCTTTTAAGAGATGAAATCTTACCAGTGTAAGTTACAACACCATCTCTAATAATTCTTGCATGTCCACCTCTGATAACTTTACCATCAGTTACGAAACATCCTGCAACTGTTCCAATTTTTGGAACAACAAATGTATCTCTAACTTCTGCTTGTCCAGTATTTTCTTCTCTAATAACTGCACTCATCATACCAGAAAGAGTATCTTTAACATCATCAATTAAGTCATAGATGATAGAGTAAGTATTAATAGTAATACCATCTGCTTTTGCTTTATTTTTAACAGAACCAGTAGGTCTTACGTTAAATCCTAAGATTACACACCCTTCTGATGCACCAGCAAGAATTAAGTCAGACTCAGTAATTCCACCAACACCAGCGTGAACTACTTTTACTTTTACTTCTTCATTTTGGATTTTTTCTAATGAACCTTTAATTGCTTCTAATGAACCACCAACATCAGTTTTAATAATTACTGGAAGTTGTTTGATTTTACCTTCTGCAATTAATCCACTCATCTCTTCTAAAGAAACTTTTGTAGATTTAGATAACTCTTTTGCTCTTGCATGTTCTGCTCTAGTTGTAGCAATCTCTCTAGCTTCTTTATCAGACTCTTGTGCTACTAAAATCGAACCAGCTGCTGGAACTTCATTTAATCCAAGAACAGAACCTGTTTCAGAAAGTCCTAAAGATTTAACTTGTTTACCAAGGCAGTTTGTAATTGCTTTAACTCTACCAAATGTAGTGTCACAAACAATGTTGTCACCAACTTTAAGTTCACCATTTTGAACAATAACAGTTGCAACAGGTCCTCTACCTTTTTCTAAAGATGATTCAACAACAGTTGCTTTTGCTTTTGCAGTTGGGTCAGCTTTTAGTTCTAAAATTTCTGATTGTAAAAGAATGTTTTCTAATAAATCATCAATTCCTTCTCCCGTTTTAGCAGATACACCAATAAACTCAATATCTCCACCCCAATCAACAGGAGTCATTTCTCTCTCTGCCATTTGAGCTTTAACCATATCCATGTTTGCTGCTTCTTTATCAATTTTGTTTACTGCAACAATAATTGGACATCCAGATGCTTTTGCATGAGAAATCACTTCTTCAGTTTGTTGTTTAACACCATCATCAGCTGCAACTACAATAATTACAACGTCAGTTACTTCAGCACCTCTTGCTCTCATAGCAGAGAACGCGGCGTGACCTGGAGTATCCACAAAAGTAATCTTTTGGCCATTTTGTTTAATTGTATATGCAGAAATATGTTGAGTAATTCCACCAGCTTCACCTGAAGCAATTTTAGAAGATCTAATTTTATCTAATAATGAAGTTTTACCATGGTCAACGTGTCCCATAATTGTAACAACAGGAGGTCTTGTTTCAAAGTTACTTTCATCAATCTCTTCTTCTTGATAATCTTCAACATAGTTTGCATCTTCTAAAGCATCTTTAACAGTTACTTCAATACCAAATTCTTCACCAAGAATTTCTAATTCGTCTTGTTTTAAGAAGTCATTTTTAGTAACCATCATTCCAAGACTAAATAATACTGTGATTACTTCTGATGCAGATTTTCCACAAGCTTCAGCAAACTCATAAACCCTTACATCTTCAGGAATAGTTACTTCAGTAATTTCAATTTCTTCTTCAGTTCTTTTAATTCTTTTCTTTCTTTTCTTTCTTTTTAAACCTTGTGGTCTATTACCAAATGCTGCAGGTCTTGAAGATCTAGTTTGTTTTTTATTGTTTTCTTTAGGTTTGTTGTCTTCTAAGAATTTTGAAGGTTCAGATAAGTCCATATCTAATAAAACAACTTCTTCACCAAGTAATGATTCATCACTTGCATTAGAGAAGTCTGATTGAGAACCTCTTTCTAATTCAATAACCTTACCATGGTCATGTGCTTTAGGAGGTTGTTTCTTTTTCTCTTTTTTTCTAGCTATTTTTTGAGCTTGAGTCTCTTTTTTATCTTCTGATTTATCATTTCCACCTAAAATTTCACTAAGTGACTTCATTGCTTTTTTAGGTTGACCCTCAATAGATGAAGAAGAAGTTTGGATTTGCTCTTTTGGCTCTTCTCTTGGCTTCTTCTTTTTAATAATTTTTAGCCCTCTTCTTTTAGGAACAACTCTTTTAGGAGCCACACTTTTAACGCTTTCTTCTTTTGGCTCTTCTTTTTTTGGTTCTTCTTCTTTTTCTACTTTTTTCTCTGAAGTTTCAACTTTTTTTGGTTCTTCTTCTTTTTTTGGTTCTTCTTTAGACTCAGTCTCTTTTTCAACTGGTTCTTTTTTCTTTACTACTTTTTTAGCAGCTGGTTTTTTAGCAAGTTTCGAACTTTTACCAGTCATTATGTAGTTTGCTATCTCTTCTGCATCTTCAAATGAAACTGCTGTTTGAGGTGATTTAAGTTCTATTCCTAAATCTTTAGCTTTAGCAATCACTTCTGTGCTACTAGCTCCTGCTTCTTCAGCAATTTCATATACTCTTACGTTATCTGACATGCGTTAAAATCTCCTTAAGTTGTCCTATGTAGTTATCTTTGTTTTTACACTCTCTAAAAAGTGCTTTTTCAAGTTTTTTCAAATTTTTAGAGTTAATGTTTTCATCTTCTAAAAATGAAATACACTCTTTACAGATATAAAAACTTCGTCCCATATTGTCAAAGGCTTGAAGTTTCTTATCTTTACATTTAAATCTTAGCAACAAGTTTTGTTCAAATTTACCTCTACAAACAATACATGTTCTAATGGGCTTTTTCAAAATAGTCAATATAATACCTAATTTTTACTTAAACTTATTATTTTTAGTCTTCTACTCTAACACCATCATTGTCAAAATTCCTTGAAAGAACTTTAAAATGAGGGAACCTTTTTTTAAGTTCTGACTCAATTCTTTGACAATCTTCTCTTAGACACATTGAGAAAAGTGTTGAACCTGAACCTGATAAAGTACTCATTAATGCACCATGTTTAAGTGCAGTTTTTTGTACATCAAATAGTTCTGGCATCTGCTTCATTCTATACTTTTGATGAACTTTATCTAGTGATGCAGTTCTTAGCATATCCCAATTTTCAGTCATAAAAGCAGCTGTTAATAAAGATGAATGAGAGATATTAAAAATAGTATCTTCTTTAGAATATTTAAAAGGTAATGCTTTTCTTGCAAGTTGTGTTGAAATTGGTCTATTTGGAATTACAACAATAGCTTTTAAAGATTTTGGTAAAGTTTTTCTTATGAACTTAACTTCATTATCTTGAACTGTTGCAACATTAAATCCACCCATTACAGCTGGTGTAATATTATCTGGATGGTTTTCATATGCCAATGCAAGGTTTAAAAGTTTCTGTTTATCAAGTTTAATACCCTCTATAGCATAAGCACTTGCAATTGCTGAAACAATTACAGCTGATGAACTTCCTAAACCTCTTGATAATGGAACTTCATTTGTAAATTCAAATCTAAAATGTCTTTTTTTTCTAGATAAGTTGTGATAAAAATCATTAAAGATAGCAATAAACATATTGTTATCTTTTAATACAGGGTTATTTGACCCTTCCCCTCTTAATGACACACTGTGAAATTTTGAAGGTCTAATTGTTACTTGGTTGTGTAACGAAATTGCTAATCCTAGAGTATCAAACCCTGGTCCTAAATTAGCACTTGTTGCTGGAACACTAATTCTCAATCTATTTCCTTTTATACGGCAGGTAAATTATATATTGGCAAAGTCTCTTCACTAAAATCTATTTGTTTTAGTTGCTTTGGCAATTTAAAGTCTGCAATTTTAGTATCTTTATCTAAAAAGTCTACTTTAATACCTTCATCTGAATTTATGAAGTATTTTTTACCCAATGCTTTTATGGGACTATTATCATTAAACTCAAAGCCACTACAAGCCATCAGTTCTATATTCTTTGTAATTGCTAATGTTTTTAAAAATACATATGCAACTTTTATAGCCATATAAGAACCAGGTGTATTAACATAGCTTATTCTGTTTATTTCATACTCACTGATTATTTTTTCAAAAGTTACAGGTAAAACATCAGAAGTCATACCTTCTATTTCTAGCTCTTTTATTAACTCTTTGTTTTTATAAATTCCTAATAAAAGAGGATTTGAGATGCTAATAACTAAAACTTCTGTCAAGCTTGAACCTTAGAGTATGCCATTTCAAATACTTGTGCTTCTTCATTTGCTTCTTCTAAATCAAGTATTTCGTAGTTTTCTTCACTCTCATACACTTTTTTAGTAAGTAGATGATTTAAATAATGACTTCCTGCATGGGCATCATATTCCCCTACTAGCGTATACCCAAGTAGAGCCATATCTCCAATTGCATCCAAGATTTTATGTCTTACAAACTCATCGCTATATCTTAAGCCTTCAGGATTAAGAACTTTTGATTGATCAAGCACAATTGCATTTTCTAAACTTCCACCTTGAGCTAAACCTTGACTTCTTAGGTATTGAACTTCATGTAAGAACCCAAATGTTCTTGCCCTACTGATATTCTCTTTATACTCTTCAATTGAATAATCAAATCTAAAATCTTGCTCTCCAATAACTGGATGATCAAAATCAATTGAGAAATCATAGATAATATGATTAGATGGTTTTAAAGCAACTCTTTTACCATCTTCTGTTGTAACTTCTACATCTTTTTTTATCTTAATTGCTTTTTTTGAAGATGATAACTCTTTGATTCCTGCTTCTTCAATAAGCATACAATAACCAGATGAACTTCCATCAAGAACTGGAACCTCATCGTTATCAATAATAACTCTTAGATTATCAATACCATAAGCATATACAGCAGATAAAAGATGTTCAATAGTAGAAATAACAATTCCATCTTTGCCAATAACTGTTGCCATTTTTGTGTCTACTACATTTTCTATTTTAAGAGGAATTGTAACACCTTCATCTTCTCTATAGAAAACTATTCCCATATCAGAATCTAAAGGCTCTAGTTTCATTTTTACAGGAACTCCCTTATGAAGTCCTATTCCAACTATCTCTACACTATTTGCTATTGTTCGTTGTTTCATTTGTCACTACTTTTAATTGCATAGTCTGCTTCGTGAAGGATATTTGAGATTCTAGTTTTTATCCAGTTTCTATCCATCCACTCTAAAGGATTTACTTCAATTCCTTGAACTAAAACACCAAAGTGTAAGTGGTCTCCAAATACAGCACCAGTACTTCCTGTTGTTGCAATCTTATCTCCTGCTCTTACATTTTCAGTATCTTGCACAAAAGATTTACTTGTGTGAGCATATAAAGACTGTACTCCAAACCCATGGTCAATAACTAAAGTATTTCCATAGATTCCTAAATAGTCATTAAATATAACTCTACCATCATTTGATACATTAATTGCAGCATGTTTTATACTTGCCCAATCCATACCTAAGTGCCAAGCTTCATCAATCTTGTCACCTTCATAATAATAGTGTCTTCTCTCAGCGAAACCTGCAAAAGTTTTAGAGCCACTAAGTCTTCTAAATGGTTTTAAATCAAATTTTGAAACCATTTCCTTTGACATGTTTTCTAAACTTGCTTTTCTTATAGTTGCAACATTTGAAACTCTTAAGTCCCTATTTTGTTTAACAAAAATATCAATATCATTTGTTGGTACTTCAAAATCACTTCTTTGTAATACTGGAATTGATTTTCTTTCTATAAAGTTTTTACTAATTTTTATTTTGTCATTTTTGATTTTTAAATCTTTGATATATAAAGGAACTTTTGAAATAGTTTTATTATTTGCTTTATCAACTGCTACAAGATTTACCCTTGAAAACTCTTCTTCCCAAACAGGCCAAGCAATAATTGCTACATAAAAGTTCTCTTTTTTATATGGGATTAACTCAAATCTATATTCATTGTTAAAAGTGATATATTTATCACTTAAGTTTTCATCTTTTACTTCAACAACAACAGCAGCACTTCCACCTTGTCTTATATTGTATGAGTTTGTAATTACATTTGCAACTGGTCTTTTTCTATCAACATCTAAGATAAACTCTTTTGAAACAGTATTCCCTTGAAATAAATTCCAATTACTTCTATCTGTTGCTTCTACAATTATCTTTATACTTTTAGCGTTTGGATTTAATCTAATATCTCCTAAATTAAACGTAACATTTGTTTGTTTTGAAGATATCTTTTGACTATTTATTACTACTGGTCCATTATTTCCAACATAATAAGCACTATACTCTTTGATTCCACTCTCGTCAGATAAAGAGATTGTTAACTTATCTTTTCCATTCCAAAATAGATTACTCTCTGTTGTAATCTCTGGAGCTTGTTTCTCAAACTGTGGAGATAAAAATACAAATACAGCTCCTGCTGCAACTACTGCTAAAACTAAAAAGATAACAATTTTACCAAAACTATTTTTTTGTCGTCTCAAAAACTTCCTTTAAAACTTTTTTTCTGGCTTTTTCTATATCTGTTGTATCTAAACTACAACCTGCTGCATTGAAATGGCCGCCACCGCCAAACTTTCCTGCAACTTCTGACACATCAATTTTCCCTTTTGATCTTAAAGAGATTCTTGCTACGCCATTTACTTCTCTTACAAAGAATGCAACTTTTACAATATGCATACTCATAATCATATCAAGAGCATCTTCACAATCTCTATTATGAGCTCCCGTTTCTTTAAACCACTTTGTCTTTGCATAAATAGAAGCAACACTTCCTTCTTTATAAAGTTCTAAACTTTCTAAAACCTTTGGAATAATTCTATATTTTGCTAAAGAATCACGTCTAAGAAGTTTATTCGCTATTTCAGAAGGACTTGCCCCAAATTTAACAAGATGATTTACCTTATCAAAGGTTAACTCATCACATCTTCCTAAAGAAAAAGATAATGAGTCATCATAAATACCTACATAAAGTGCTGTTGCACTTGCTTTTGTAATATAAAGACCATTATGCTTGAAAAAATCATAAACAATCTCTGCTGTTGAACTTTTCATTGGGTCAACAATATTTATTTTTCCAAAGTTATTATTTGATTGATGATGATCAAAATTTATAATTGGAATATCTTTGGGAACATCAAAACCAAGTCTTGCATATGTTCCACAATCACAAGAGATAACCAAATCATAAAACTTTGGAAGCTGGTCTGTAATTTTTTCAAACCTTGGAATAAAATCTAAATTTTGAGGAAGATCAGAACTAACATTATATACTTTATGTTTAATTCTATTTTCCTGTAAAAAGTTTGACAGCGCTAAAGCTGAACCAATTGAATCTGGGTCTGGATTTACGTGAGTAACTATTAATATATATCTACTCTTTTCAATAAGTTCCAATGCTTTTGCATAATCTGTCATATTGATTTTATTGCTAAGGATAAAGTCTTTTTTCATGTTTTCCACTATACTCTAGAACTGTTAACCAATAGTAAATTAGTCAAATTTCATTGAGAAATCAAGCCAAGTTGCTTGGTGAATAATACTTCCTGAACTTAAAGCATCAACACCTGTTAAAGCATAATCCCTAACAGTATCAAGATTAATATTTCCACTTGCTTCTAATAAAACATGAGGATGTTCTTCATCTCTAAACTTAACTACTTCTTTTATTTGCTCAGGCTCCATATTATCACACATAATAATATCAGCCCCTGCTTCCATTGCAGTTTTTACTTGCTCAAAAGTTTCACACTCAATCTCAATTTTTGTAACCCAAGAGATTCTTTTTCTTGCTTTTTTAATAAACTCTTCAAGATTTGGAATTGTTTTCATGTGAGTATCTTTAATCATAAGACAATCATCAAGTCCAAGTCTATGGTTTATAGCTCCACCAATTCTACTTGCATACTTTTCAAAATCTCTAAGCTGTGGTCTTGTTTTTCTAGTATCTAATAAAGCTACTTCTAAATCCTCAATCTTACTTGCAAATTTATTTGCCATAGTTGCAATTCCAGATGCATGTTGAAGCATATTTAAAAAAGTTCGCTCACTTGATAAAAGAATTGAAGCCTTTCCTTCAAGTTTTGCTATTACATCACCTTTTTTTAGAACATCACCATCATGCTTTAAAAACTTACAATCAAACTTTTCAGTTTTTGCTAATGCTTTTGCATAAAGCTCACCTGCTAAAATTCCATCATCTTTTGCAATTGCTTTTGCAGTAAACTTACCCTTAGGAGCTACATCAAAGAATAAGTCCCCTCTTCCATTATCTTCTATAATGGCATTTTTAACAAACTTCTTAATATTTATCATACTTCAAGCATCCTCTCTAAAGCAACTCTTGCCCATTTAATTGTTTCATCATTTACTTTAATTAGTGTCTCTTCACTAATATTATTGTCTTTTATAGATTTCAGTGTTTTATAAACATCTTCTAATGTTGTTTCATTCATTGTTGGACACTCTGGTTTTGTAGAACTTAAAATATAAGTATTTTTTTCTCTTAATCTATTAACCATATTAAACTCAGTTCCTACAACAACTTTTTGTTCAAGAGGTAAATCTTTTATATATTGAATCAATTGAGAAGTTGAACCTACAAAATCAGCTGCATCACAAACACTTGGGTCACACTCAGGGTGAACTGCAACTAAAATATCTTCATACTTTTCTCTATAAAACTCTACATCATCAACAGTAAATAACTGATGTACAGAGCAAAAACCGTTATAACAAATAATATCTGCTTCTTTTAAATCACTTCCATCACCAACAACTGCTGATTTTAGATTCATCTGTTTTGCAAAGTTTTGTCCAAGACATCTATCTGGTACAAAGAAAATTTTCTTTCCAGACTCTAAACCTTTTTCAATAATTTTATAAGCATTTGAAGAAGTACAAACCATACCTCCCATTTCACCAACTTTTGCTTTTACGGCTGCACTTGAATTGATATAAGTGATTGGTAGAATATCTTCATTTGGTATTCCAGCTTCATTGATTTGCTTTAGGTTTTGCTCATAATAACCTTCATCAATCATTCTTGCCATTGCACAACAGGCAATCTTTGGCATTAATACTGTTTTTTCAGGACTAAGAACTTTTACACTCTCTCCCATAAAACCTACACCACAAAATACTACATATTTTGAGTCAGTTTGTTTTGCTTTTCTTGCTAGTTCTAAAGAGTCCCCTGTAATATCAGCTAATTCAAAAACTTCATCTCTTTGATAAAAGTGCGCAACTAAAGTTACATCTAACTCTTCTTTTAGTTTTAAGATTTCTTCTTTTAAATCCATTTTTAAGTTCAACTTTTGCCTTTTATTTTTTTCTTTGTATCACTAAATAATTTAATGGGAATATATCAAAATTTTTGTTATAACTTATTAAAGCAAAAATGATTAAACAAACTTTAGGTATAATTCAGCTTCAAAATTTAATTTCAAGGTTTTAAATGGATTTTCTATTTAATTTTAATATTCTATTTTATATTGTTGCTTATTTAGCTGGTTCTATTCCTTTTGGACTTCTTCTTGCTAAAGTTTTTGCAGATGTAAATATCAAAGAACATGGAAGTCGTTCAATTGGTGCAACAAATGTATTAAGAGTAGTAAAAGAAACAAATCCTTCTTTAGCAAAAAAGCTAAGTGTTGCAACTGTTATTTTAGATGCGTTAAAAGGAACTATTGTTCTTTTAATTGCAATGATGTTTGATGCAAGTGCTTCTACACTTTGGGCTATTGCTGTATTAGCAATCTTAGGTCACTGTTATTCTATTTTCTTAGGATTAGAAGGTGGGAAAGGTGTTGCAACAGGACTTGGTGTATTTTTAGTACTTATTCCAATACCTACACTTATTGGTGCAGCTATTTGGATTTTTTGTGCAAAAGTTTTAAAAGTATCATCTTTATCTTCATTATTAGGTCTTACAGCTGTTGTTATTGCAGCACTATTTTTAAATAATGGATTAGAAGTTGGAAGTAATGCACCTATGTATTTAATTGCATTTATTATCTACTATAAACATATCCCAAATATAATAAGACTAATTAAGGGAGAAGAAAAAAAAGTAGTATAATCTACTTTTTTTCTTTCATTTGCTTAAATTCACTTAAGGTTACAAAACGGTTACACCATGAAAATATCAATAGAAAAGCTAACATTTAAATGTATAATTGGGATACTTGATTTTGAAAGAATTAAAAAACAAAGAGTTGTTATTGATATCTTTTTTGAATATGACTTTTTAGATAAAGATAGCTTTATTGATTACTCAAAGGTTGCAGCAAAAGTAGAAAAAACTATGAAAGAAAAAAAGTTTGAACTACTAGAAGATGCTATATCTACGATAGAAAAGCAACTAAAAAAGAAATATCCTATAAAAAATTTAAAAATAAAAATCTCAAAACCAGATATTTTAAAAAACTGCATTGTCTCACTAGAAAATTAAATACAATTTTACAAGATGTATAAGAAATATTTTTCAAAAAAAATATAATTTTTATATGTATTTGAATATACGCTTAAATTTACCACCAAAAGGTCAATAAAAGACCAATTTAAGAAAACTTTTATTTTTTGTGCAGTAGAATTTGTGCAACGGTCATCCGGAAAGGTCTACTTGTAGATTGTTCGCGCATCCGGTTAACTGCAATTATTTGTAAACTTAGGAGACAAAATGAAAAAATTCGCAAAAATGAGTTTAGTAGCTGCATTAGCTGTAGCTGGAACTGCTGCATCTGCACAACCTTTAGCAGAAGCTATTAAAAACGTAGACGTATCTGGTACAGTTGTATATAGATATGATGACAGATCTTTCGATGATAATCAAAAAGATGTATCAAAGAACAACTACAAAATCGGTTTAACTGCAAAATCAAAAGTAAATGACGATGTTACAGCTGTAACTAGATTTATTATTGGTTCAGATACTAATGCTGGATTTATAGGATTAGATAACACAAATGAGTCTGATGGACAAGTTAATGTTACATTATCTAATGTTTATTTCTCATACACTGGTATTGCAAACACTACAGTTAACGTAGGTAAGCAAGGTTTAACTACTCCATGGACTGTAGCTGTTGATTCTGATGGTAATGAGCAAACTGGTACAGGTATCTTAGCATTAACTAATGTAGGACCTGTTACATTAGCAGGTGCATATTTCAATCAAACAAACTTAAATAAATCAACTGATGCTTCAATTTCAGGAAGTAAAGCTTTAGGTGCAGCAACAGTTAAACTTTATGATTCAAAAACTGATATTTCTCAATTAGATGGAGCAAATAATGTTATTACTGTAGGAGCAATGGCTAACATTGGACCTGTTGCATTAGACGCTTGGTATTTAGATATGCAAGACACTTTTGATACATATACATTAGGTGCTGCTGCTAAATTTGATTTAGATGCTGTTCAATTATCTGTAGGTGCAAGACACACTCAATTAGATTTTGATAAAGAGTTCAGCAAGGCATTATCTAAAGAAGATAACTCTTTAACTAAAATTATGTTAGGTGCTAAAATGGGTATCTTCTCAGCAAACGTTAACTACGGATGGACTGATTCTGAAGGTGGTTTAGTAGCACTAGACAATGATGCTAAAACAGGTATGCAAGGATGGACTGTTCAATTAAACGGTGTTGCTGATGCTGAGTATTTACAAGTGAAAGCTGGTGCACAAGTATTAGATTCATTAAAACTTTCTGTTAACTATCACCAACTAGATCAAGATAAAGATGCAACTACTACAGGTAAAGATCAAAAATCTACAGAGCTTTACTTACAAGCAGATTATCAAATGTCTAAAAACTTCGGTGGATACATCAGATTTGGTGAGCAAGAAATCGAAGATGGAAGAACTTCTAATGGTAACGACTTAGATGGTACAATCGGAAGATTACAAGTACAATACTCTTTCTAATAAGAAAGTTTAATTTACTTTTTCCTAAAGCTAGAGAGATTTCTCTCTAGCTTTTTTTTTACCTTAAAATTATTATTTAACTTATCTTTGCTATAATATCCTCAATTTAACAAAAGGATATAAATGAAACTTCTATCTAGCATTGCATTAACTTCTATTTTAACTGCAACTATTGCAACAGCTCAAACAACAATGTGTTTTAAAGAAAATCATAAATCAATGACTACTATCGAAACTACTGCTTTAAGTGGGGGAGAGTGTCAAAACCAAAAATCAGTTCAAGACATGAAAAAAGAGGGTTGGTCTGTTGCAGATATAAATATTGATAAAACTAAAAATGGTGCAAACTATATTTATATATTCAAAAAAGAGGAAACTAACTTATCATCAATTGATGAAAAAGCTTTAGAAGAGAAAATTTTAAATAGACTTGAAGAGAGAAAAAAAGAAGAAATAGCTACAAAGAAAAAGCAAGCTTATATTAGAAAAAGTAAATCAGGTGAAAAACTTTATAATAACAAATGTATCTCATGTCATGGTAAAAATGGTGAGCTTAAAGCCAGAGGTGTATCAAGACCAATCAATGACTTGAATCTTCAAGACTTTACTCTTTCAATTAGAGGTTACAACAATGGTGATTATGATAGAGGAATGGCTTTTGTTATGAAACCATATGCTACACTGATGAATGATAAAGACATTAAAAATGTATATGTTTATCTACAAAGTTTAAAAGAAAAGAAAACAAATTCTACAGAGGAAAATAAATAATTACATGGATAATTATGAATACTCTGAACTACTAAAACTTCTTAATACTAAATTAGAAAATATTAAAAATATTCTAAAACCAGAAGAGTTAAATGAAAGAATTAAAGAAATTGAAAAACTTGAAGCAGACCAAAATTTTTGGTCTGATGTAGAACAAGCAACAAAGATAGGTATTGAAAAGAATAGAATCCTTAGTAACTTAAGTAAGTTTAATAAAGCAAATGATGCTTTAAATGGAAGTAATGAACTATTTGAATTAGCAAATGAAGAGAATGATGAAGACACTTTTGAACTTCTTTTTGAAGAAGCAAAAGAGCTTGAAGAGTTAGTAAAGTCAACAGAAATAGCTGTAATGTTAAGCTCACCTGATGACTCTTCAAATGCAATTGTTTCTATTCACCCTGGTGCAGGTGGTACTGAGTCACAAGATTGGGCAAGTATGCTTTACAGGATGTATTTAAGATGGGCAGAGAGACAAAACTTTAAAATAGAACTTCTTGATTATCAAGATGGAGAAGAGGCTGGTATAAAAGATGTTTCATTTATAATTAAAGGTGAAAATGCCTATGGTTATTTAAAAGCTGAAAATGGTATTCATAGACTAGTTAGAATTTCTCCTTTTGACTCTAATGCTAAAAGACACACCTCATTTGCTTCTGTTATGGTAAGTCCAGAGATTGATGATAATATTGATATTGAAATTGAAGATAAAGATATAAGAATTGATACATATAGAGCAAGTGGAGCTGGTGGGCAACATGTTAATAAAACAGAAAGTGCCATTAGAATAACTCATATAGAATCAGGCATAGTAGTTCAATGTCAAAATGATAGATCTCAGCACAAAAATAAAGCAAGTGCTATGAAAATGCTTAAGTCAAGACTTTATGAACTTGAACTAGAAAAACAACAAGCAGAAAAAAATGGTATAGAAAAGAGTGAAATTGGATGGGGACATCAAATTAGATCATATGTATTGCAACCATATCAACAAGTAAAAGATACAAGAAGTAATATAGGCTATTCAAATGTAGATGCAATTCTTGATGGAGACATAACAAAAATTATTGAAGATGTATTAATATCTCAAAAAAGTTAACAAATTATTAACTGTATATAATTTTTACAACTTTTTAACACTTTTTTAATAACTTTTATATATAATAAAGGCTAATTTCACACAAAAGGGACAAAAATGAAAAAATTCGCAAAAATGAGTTTAGTAGCTGCATTAGCAATTGCAGGAACTGCTGCATCTGCACAACCTTTAGCAGAAGCTATTAAAAACGTAGATGTATCTGGTACAGTTGCATACAGATATAATGACTATGAAGATCAGGCTCAAGGTAAAAAATCTGAAAATAATGCTGCTCTTGCATCAGATAGAAGTGACAGTGCAACAAATAACTATAAAATTGCTGTAAACTTAAAATCTAAAGTAAATGATGATGTTACTGCAAACACTAGATTTATCATTGGTTCAGAAACTGATGCTGCTATTTTAGGAACTTCAAATGATGGAGATGCTAATCCTTCAGTAAATTTAACAGAAGTTAACTTCACTTATACAGGTATTGCAAATACTGCAATTACTCTTGGTAAACAAGGTATTGCAACTCCATGGACTATTTCAAGAGATGCAATGGGTGATGAGCAAACTGGTACTGGTATCTTAGCTCAATACTCTGCTGGTCCTGTAACATTAGTTGGTGCGTATTTCAACCAAACTAATTTTGATGCTGCTGAAACTTCAACGACATTAGCTACTGATGGTTCTGAAAACATCTATGTATTAGGTGGTGTTGCATCTTTTGCTGGTATTACTCTTGATGCATTCTATGCTGATTTACAAGACACTTTTGATGCATATACTATCGGATTAGCTGCATCTTATGATGTTTCTTCTGTAAAACTTTCTCCTTTTGCAAGATACTCTTCATTAGATTTAGACAATTCGTCTAATGACAATGCATTATGGCAATTAGGATTAGGTGCTAAATTAGGTATCTTCTCTGCATTTGTAGCTTATGGAGAATCAGACGATGAAGGTGGAAATGTTTATATTGATTCTGGTGCTCAAACAAATATGGATTATCACTGGAGAGTAACTGCTGATGGTTCTGCTGATACTGAGTACTTATATGTGCATGCAACTGCAGATGTAACTGATAAAGTTAATGTAGGTTTATTCTACTCTGAAGCAGACTATAAAAATTCTACAACTGGTGATGATACTAATGAAATCTATGTACAAGCTAAATATCAAATGTCTAAAAATCTTGCTACTTATGTAAGACTTGGTGAGTTAGATGTTGATAACTCAGATGAAGATGGTTCTATGGGAAGACTTCACGTACAATACTCTTTCTAATCCTTTAGAAAATATAGTACAAAACAAAAAAGGCTTTGATTTTACTCAAAGCCTTTTTTTATGTCAAATTTGTAAACTTAAGAGACTTATATTTTATCCACTCTCTACAAATAATATACTATTTGGCTGTATAAAAATTACTCTTTATTACAAATTGTCTTATAAATACAATATTGACAAATTTGATTATTATCACACTTCTCAAAGCTTACACTAATTGTTTTAAACTCTGCAAAAATATTTTTTAGCAATTCTAACTTCTCATTTAATACCACTTCTTCAAGAAGTTTCATTTTATGTAAATCATAATAAAAAGTATTAATACTATTACTATTATATAAACTTTCAACACCTAAAAAATAAAACTCTAACTGAAAATCAACTGCTTTTTCATAAGTTCTTTTTGTACTAACTTTTAAATTTGATGATGTCTTATAGTCTAATACAAAATATTCATCATTTAAAATATCAATTCTATCAATCTTCCCTTGAAGTTTCACTCCCTCAAATTCACAAAAAAAAGATTTTTCTAACTCTAAAACTTTATATTCCTGCTCAAATCTTTTTTCTTCTAAAGATACAAACTCTTTTAACTTTTTCTTCCAAATCTCTAGGTCAAGATTTAAAAATGGATTTTCACTTCTATTTTTATTAAATATTTCAAGTAATACTTCATAAGCTCTCATATCTTGCTTATAATACTCTTCTAAAGTATTATGTATGATATTACCTAATTCATAGCCTTTTGGCTTTATAGATATATCATGCTCTTTTATTCTAAGTATATGATTTAAATAGTATTTTCTTTTACACTCTAAGAACTCTTTTAAAGAGCTTGCACTCCAAACTAACTTTGATAAATCTATATCAAGAACTATATCTTCATCAAAATGTTTTAAACTATTTTGAGAATAAAGAATATGCTTATATTCATTGTCATAAAGCTTTTCATCTATTTTTATGTCAAATAGTTTATTTGCAAATCTTGATATTTGGTCAGAATCATTTTTTACATATGAAATAGCAACATTATTAGAGTTTGATATCAATCTTTTATAATAATACTTCTGTAAGTCTTCTCTATCACTTGAAGTTGGAAGATTAACTTTTTGTTTTAAAGCAGTTGATAAAAACTTATCTTTTAAACTTCTTTTAGGAATTAAAGACTCATTGAAATCACAAATAATAACTGCTTCAAAATTAATAAGTCTGCTTTCTAATAATCCCATTACTGTGATTTTTCCAGAACTAACATCATCTAAAGTAATTGAAGAAACTTTCTGAAAGAAAATTTTCATAGCATCTTTTAAAATTATTGGTTCTTCTTGAGAGAAAACAAGTTTTTCATATCTAAAACATACTTCATCAAACTTTTCAAGTAATTCATTTTCATCTTCAATACTTTTTAGATATTCACATATTTTTAAAAACTTCTCTTTTGTTAAATATGATTTAGAAGCATTAAAAAAAACCTCTTTATAAAAGTTTTCATCAATATTTAAATACTCTATATTTTTAAAAACTTTTATTTCATCATCAAAAAGTGAAGTATTAATTGCATCAAGAGCTTTATATAGTTTTGAATTACTAATATCTATTCCCATAGCGTAGTTAAAATAGCCTTCATTATCAAAAAGTCTTAAAAGTCTAGCTAAGCCTTCATCAGGTAAAACAAGAGCTATTTTTGATGGATTTAGACCCTTATTAATAAAGTTTACAATAGAAGCTCTTATAAAGGCTATTTGATTTATTCTTGAAGAAAAGCCTTTTATCTCTATACTATCAAGGTACTCTTCTAAAATATACTCTTCAACTACAGTTTTTGAACTTAAATTTATAATATACTTTCTACCTTCTTCTAATTCAAACCCATAATCTACAAATTTCTGAATAGACTTCTTATTATATTCATTATAAACAAACTCTATTTCTAAATCTAACAGTTTAGATACCTCTTTTACAATCTCAAACTCAAATTGTGTGAAGTATCCTTCAAAATGTATCTTAACACTTTTATATCTATTTATATAGTCTTTATTTAGCTTAAAATGCAAATGCATATTTATTCTATCTATTGCATTATTCTTTTCTAAAATATTCAAATAGTTTTTATAAATTTGAATAAGTATTTCTAAATGCTCTTCATAATAAGAGTATGTATCAGCTGTTATTATAGATTCTATACTAACATTCTCACTTGATATTTCTAAAAAGAATCTATATATATAATCACTTTGTTTTAAAAAAGCATTAAAACTAGATGAAATACCTAGAGCTGAAAGATTTACATTTTTAACAGCTTCATTAAGATATAAAAATCTTTGTTCTTCATCTATTATTTTTTTATTTTCAAAAAAAAGTGATTTTTTAAAAAACTCATCTATTGTAGTAATTGTAGGTAGAAGAGTATTAGATAAATTATCTTTATCTAAATACTCTCTTATTGATCTAGAAGTTGGAAATACTAATAGTTTATTGCTCTGTAGCATCAGACTTTATATATATGTATCCCACATCATTTGAGGCTTTAAAGTTTCCAGTAACATTCCAGTTACCCTTTAATGGTAAATCTAAATAAGTAACATATTCACCATTTTCAATTTTAAAATCTTCTGTTTTAAAATCCATTGTATATTTGTGATTTGTTGGTCTAGATATTCTAAAGTTGATATCTAAATCATTCACAATATTTCCTGCTTTATCAGTAACTTTTACAGCAACTTTATTTTTACCTTTAACAAAAGTTTTTTTATGAGCTGAAGTTTTTTCAATAACTCTTTGCCCTTTAAACATATCATCAATTACTAGTCCAAACTCTTTATTTTCATTAAATACAATTTGAAAATTATACTTTGATGAAAATACTCTATTTGAATTAACTACATCATTATAATGCTCATCTAAATCTTGATATGATTTTAAAAATGTCTCATCTTCATGAACGGGAGTATTTACTGCTGAGTAAATAGTCCAAACAATCATTGAAAAAGTGAATGAGAAAATACCTATAAATAAAAAAGGCCAAAGATTTCTTTTTTTCATAAATTTAGTTATCCTATTTTTTTCTTCTAAGAACTGCATAAACATAAAGTAAAAGTCCTACTACAATTAATGAGTACATAAAGACTTTCCATACTGTTCCAGCAACTTTACCTGAACTTCCAATACTACTTTCAAGTTTAATATTTTTTGATTCTGCGATTGTATCTGCAATAGCTGCGTAACCATTTAAAATAGCTGCACTTGCTTTTGCAAATGTAGAGTTTTTATCTTTTGAAGCTAATAATGGTACAACATAACTATTTAAGATTTCATTTTTATCTACAGTCTCTTTTAAACTTGAAGATACAATTAAATTTACGTGAGTATCTTCCACTGCCATTGTAAGTAAAACATAAGGCTTGTGTAATGCTTGTGTAATTTCAGTCTCATGATCTTTGATATATTTAATTTTATCTTTTGTTGAGATATCTGGATTAAGTCCTAAAGTACTTTTTGCATATACGTATATATTTACACCTAATTTAGAAAATGCTTCGTTACCAATTTCTTCTATTTTTACAATAGCTCTTTGGTCAACTAAACCATCATCACTTAAAACGAATTTGCTTGCATAAAGGTTTGAAGATAAGAAAAGTAGCAGTGAGATTACTGCTACTTTAATAAAGTTAAACTTTTTCATTAACCTACATAAACTCTTGCAGAGTCAAAGAAAGATAAGTATGCAGATAGTGCAGCCGAAGCTAATAGTAATATTCCTATAATTTTATCCATTTTATCTCTCCTTACTGAGGTTTACCAACAAGTTCATAATGCTTTAGGTTTTCAGTACTATTGAATTTTAAAGCATCTAAATCTTGATTGATTTTATAAAAGTTTGTAGATTC